>NZ_JBEXNT010000262.1:0-4480 GCF_040611255.1 Kitasatospora sp. NPDC002965
CGGGAGCCGCTCCCGCCCGCCGGGCCCCGGCCCGTCGTCGGACGGCGGTCCGACGCGCGGTGGTCCGGCCGGCGGGGCCGGTGCGCGGCCCTACGTGCGGGGCCTGTTCGCGAACACCCACCGGTTGCCCGCCAACGCGTCGTTCTGCTCGGGCAACGGGCCGCGCCCGTGGCGGCGGGTGAAGTCGAAGGGGGTGTGGACCGACGTCGACCAGCCCTTGCCCGTCAGCCGGCCCGCGGAGTCGGGCCGGGGCCCGCCGTCGAACAGGCTGAGCAGGTCGATGCCGATCTGATGCTTTGTCGACGTGTAGATCGGGCTGTCGCGGTAGGCCAGCAGGTCCTTCTCCAGCTTGACCTCGAAGGCCAGGGCGCTACCCCCCGGGCTCAACCGGTCCACCGTGTCGATGAGGTACGTCTCGGCCGCGGCGGGCAGGTAGAACAGCAGCCCCTCGGCGAGCCAGACGCTCGGCGCCGACGCGTCGAAGCCGGCCCCGGTCAGGGCGCCGACCCAGTCGGCGCGCAGGTCGGTCGGGACCGGTACGCGCGCCGCCTTCCGGGTGGTCGCCAGCCCGTCGAGCACGTCGTGCTTGAACGCCAGCACGCCCTCCCTGTCGATCTCGAAGACCACGCAGCCGGGCGGCCAGTCGAGCCGGAACGCCCGGGTGTCGAGCCCCGCCCCGAGCAGGACCACCTGGTGGGCCCCCGCGTGCGCCGACCGGAGGAGGAAGTCGTCGAGGACCTTCGTCCGCAGGCCGAAGTACCGGGCGAAACGCCCCCACAGCGGGTTCAAGTCGCCTTCCGGCACCTCGTGGAGGCGGACGGGCCACGCCGCGGACGCCGGTGCGGCGCGGACGAAGTGCTCCGCGTAGTCGTCGCGGGCGAGGCTGTCGTGCCGGTCGGTCTCGATCGCCCGCGCTGCGGCGACCAGGAGCGCGGTGATGCCGACGCCCCCCTTCACGCCTTCCGTACCTGTGCCCCGACGCGCTGCGTCGACCATGCGTCCTCCCTCGGGCGGGTGTCGAGACCCCTGGGTCCTAGCTCCCCGCGTCTCTCCCACTGTCCGTGCGGCGCCTGCCTCCCGGCCGGGGAGCCCGCCGGATTCACTGGAACGGGTGAATCCTGGGGTATTCCCCTCCGGGCACGCCCTCGTCGTGGTCGGCACCACGGGTGCCGGCGGGCATCCGGTGGTCAGTACCGGGGCGGGGCCTCAGCGGTGCGCACCGTGGGCGGGGCTGAGGGCGTCGTTCATGGCCGACAGGACACGGATCGCGGCGTGCATGTCGTCCGGGTCGAGGCGCGGCAGGAACGCCGTGCGGTCCCGGTGCAGGGCCGTGTCGCCGCGTCGGACCAGATCGGTGCCGGCCGGGGTGAGGAGGACGGCGTTCTCCCGGCGGCTGTGCGGGGACGGCCGGACCGCGACCAGTCCGGCGGAGACCGCGTGGTCGATCTGGCGGCTGACGGTGCCCTTGGTCAGGCCGAGCCGGTCGGCCACCTGCTGCTGGTTGAGCGGTCCGGGGTGGGCGTCGATGACGGAGAGCACGAGGAACTGTGCCAGGGAGATGCCCAGCTCCTGCTGGAAGAGCGCCTCGCCGGCACGGTCCATCAGGCCAGCGACCCGGCGGGTGAGATACCAGAGCGTGGCCAGATCGTCCGGCATCGGCTTGTTCATGGGGTCAGGGTAGCCCATTCGTTTGACAGGCGACGGTTCTGGCTGCAACCGTTGCTGGCGAAACGGTTTCCTCTTCCTCCGGAGTACCGCATGCGCGTTCTGATGGTCCTCGACCACCCGTACACCTTCGCCTCGGCCGACAACGTTCCGCACCACCGCAGCTTCACCGCCGCCGTCGCCGCCGCTGCCGTCCGGGGCGCCACCGCGGCGGGGCACGACGTGGACCTGATCGACCTGGCCGCCGACGGGTTCTCGCCGGTGATGACCCGGCAGGACCTCGTCGCGTGGCGGCAGGGCGCCGCGACAGACCCACAGGTGCGCGACTACCAGGACCGCCTGATGGCCGCCGACCACCTGGTGTTCGCGTTCCCGGTGTGGTGGGAGGCGATGCCCGCGGCCACCAAGGGGTTCCTCGACCGGGTGCTCACCAAGGGCGTGGTGTTCGCCGAACGGCCCGAGGCCAAGGGCAGCCCGTTCCGCAACCTGCTGCCGCGGCTGCAGGGGGTCACGGTCCTGTCCGTCATGACCACCCCGGACAGGGCCTACCGATGGTGGTACCGCGACCCGTTGACCAAGATCCTCTTCAAGGGGACCTTCGGAAAGATCGGCGTCAAGGGCCTGCGGTGGGTCAACTTCGACCGCGTCACCCGGCGGACCCCGGAGGAGCGCCGGCAGATGCTCCTCGACACCGAGAAGCGGTTCGCCGCCCTCGCCCCGACCCGCGGCTCCGCGGACCCCGGAACGCACGGCCGGGAGGCCGCGCCCCCCGGCCGTTGAACGGGTCGGCGGGGCCGGGGGCGCGACGCTCCGTGCGGGCCGGCCCCGGCGCCCGGCGCGCGACGCCCGCCGCCGATGCGGGCGAGGGCCCGGAAGCCGTCGGCGGCAGGGTCGACCGGTCGGCTCAGAACAGGGGCAGGCGGCGCAGGAAGACGTCCTGGTGCTGGTTGGTGTCCCCGGGCACCAGGGGGGTGTCGGCGGACGCGATCATCACCGACGTACCGAGCGCGTCGATGGACGGTCCGTCCGACTCGACCGCCGACTCGGAGCCGTCGGCGGACGGCGTGACCCGCTCGACCCGGCCCGTCCACAGGTCACGGCGGAAGACGTCGCCGACGCCGTTGGTGTCGCCGGGCACCAGGTTGGCGGCCGCCGAGGCGAAGTAGACCCGGCGGCTGTCGGCGGTCATCACGGGGGAGTGGGACTGGCCGTCCCCGGCGCCGGGCGCGCCGTCGTGGGCCGTGCTGACCAGGGCGGTGGTCTCCGTGAGGAGGTCGCGGACGAAGATCTGCGGATGGGTGTAGCCGGTGACCATGGACGTGTAGGAGCTGAAGAGCGCGTAGCGCCCGTCGGGGCTCAGCCCGCCGTCGAGGGCGCCGTACTTCTTGCCGTCGGGGCCGATGCTGGCGGGGCGGGTCCTGCCGGTCCGCAGGTCGTGGACGTACAGCGGGTAGGTCCGGGGCTTGGCGATCTGCGCGCCACCGCCGTCCGCCGGGTCCTCCTCCGGGTCGTCCTCGGGGGCCGGGGCGAGGCTGTCGCGGGAGATGAAGGTGATGCGGGTGCCGTCGGCGCTGAGTGCGGGGTGCCGGGCCGGGCTCCCGGCCTGGGTTCCGTCGTCGGCGACGTTGGCCCGCCGGGCGGTGCCGGTGCGGCGGTCGTGCACGAAGATGTCGGCGACGTGGTTGGTGTCGCCCGGGACCAGATCGCTTCGGCCGGAGGCGAACGCGACGTAGCGGCCGTCCCAGCTGATCACCGGGGTGTCGGTGCCGCCGGACTGGGGCCGGGACGGGTCGCCGGCGGTGATCCGCTCGGTGTGCCCGGCGACCCGGTCGCGGACGTACACGTCGAAGGTGCCGTTGGTGTCGCCGGGCACCAGGTCGGGGGCGTCCGAGGCGAAGGCGACGTAGCGGCCGTCGGCGCTGATCGCCGCCCCGGAGGAGGTGCCGGTGGCCTGGGCGCCGTCGTCGGCGACGCTGACGCGCTCGGTCCGCCCGGTGAGCAGGTCGCGGACGAAGACGTCGGAGTCGCCGTTGGTGTCGCCGGCCACGAGGTTGGCCGCGTCGGAGGTGAAGACGGCGTAGCGGCCGGTGGCGGAGAGCGCGCCGAGGTAGGAGTCGCCGTCGGCCTGCGCCCCGCCGGGGGCCTGGCTGATCCGTTCGACGCGCGGTGGTGCGGAGGCGGGGCGAGCCGTGGCGGGCCCTGCGGTGGCTGCCGTGAGAACGGCGGCCACCGCGCACGCGCCGGCGGCGGTGAGGGATCGGGCACGGTGCGGTGCGAACATGAGGTCCTCCCGAACGGGCTTACCCCCGGGCCTCGTTGGCCGGCGGGCCCCCTGAGCCAATAGCCGGGGCGGGTGGGCGGTCAACGCCCCGGTGGACGATTGTCCGTAAAAGAACGTGCCCGTGACGCCTCGTCAGCTCGGGGGTTCGGGTGGACGTGACCGACCCGCACGTCGCACTGAGGCGAGGTTGACCACACGGCCCCATCCGCGCTCGCGCATCGCGGGCGCGCACAGCCTGGTCAGGGCGAGGACGACCGCACGCATCAGTTGCCGGCGCGGGGCTCGGGCGGACGGGCTGCTGCCCGGCCCCGCCGGACCGGGCAGCGCGCGGCGGTACGGCCGTGGCTCGGCGACCGCACCGCCGGTCACGGGGCGCTGATCAGGCGGGGAGTCCGACGGCGCGTTCGCCGTTGCGGCGTTGTTGGATGACGACGGCGGTGACGAGGAGGGCGCCTTGGGCGACGTTCTGCCAGAAGGAGTTGATGCCCTGGACGGTGAGGCCGTTTTCGAGGCAGCCGAGGAGGGCGACGGCGA
>NZ_JBEXNT010000263.1:0-4474 GCF_040611255.1 Kitasatospora sp. NPDC002965
CCTTCGCTGCGGCGCCAGCAGCCCCGTGTCCTCCACGATCTCACTCCGACTTTCCACGCCGCTGCCGGCGGCCACCACGGTCGGCGCATGAAAGCGCCACGACTCACGGGACTGGGGGCGAACGTGGTGGATCGCGCCCGTCCGGTCGCCACCATAGTTGAACATGAAACAACGGACAACCCTGTGCGAGGGGGAAGGGCCGCACCCCGGGCGTGCACGGTCGACCCTGCCGGCGTCCCGGGCGTTCGGGCCGGATCACCGCCGCACGCGGTGCGACGTTCCAGCTGTCCGGTGCCCGCACTCCCGGGTTCGCCGGCGGCCTCGGAGCAGGGGCCCGGCGCGACGCCGGTCCGCGATTCGGGCAAAAGCACAAAACCTGCCGATACCCCTGGACGCGACGCGTGCAGAGCGGATAGAAAGCGCGCAACGGCAATCCGTACACCCACGGCCGCCGTTTGCGAGGCCGCTTGCCGCGCCTCGCCCGCATCCGGCGCCCGGTCACCGATGCCCGCGCCGATGCCCCGCTCCCGCAGCCCGCCGCCCGCAGCCCGCCGTCCGCAGCCTCGTCGAAGGCGCCGGGCACGAGCGGGCCACCCGGTACGCCGACAGTTGAGGTCGCCCCATGCCCCTGACCCTTGCCGAGCTCCGCGCCCGCACCTTCAGCACCGTCCGCCTCCGCCAGGGTTACGACGAGGGCGAGGTCGACGAGTTCCTCGACCGCGCCGAAGCCGAGCTCGTCCGCCTGTCGAACGAGAACGAGCACCTGCGAGCCGCCATCGCCGCAGCGCTCCTGCGCCCCGCACCTGCGGCGGCGAGCACCGGCACGCCCGGCGTGGTGCTCCCCTCTCCGCGCCAGACCGAGTGCCGCGCCCCGAACGGCGCCGAGGAGGCCGCCCGGACCCTGGAACTCGCCCAGCGGATCGCCGACCGGGTCGTCGAAGGTGCCCGCGCCGAGGCACGGAGGGTCATCGCCTCGGCCCTGGCCCGCGCCGAGGCCGTCGAAGGCACCGCACGGGACGGCGCCCACGCCCTGGAACAGGACACCCGCGCCTGGATCCAGGAGGTGATCGGCGGCCTGGAGGCGACCCGGAGCGCTCTTGAGGCCGGGATCCAGGGCCTGAGGTCCTTCGAATCCGAACAGCACCACCGGCGGAGGAGCTACCTGGAGCAGCAACTGCGCAAGCTCCGGCCGCCTACCGGTGACGGGTCCGCCGCGGTCGAGCGCGGGCCTGCGGCGGCGGACCTCCACCCCGTCCGCCCCCGCCCGCCGGCCGACCCGCCACCGGGCGCGGCCGACCCGCCGGTCACCGCCCTGCCGCACTCCGTGAACACCCCCATCCCGGGCCTGCTTCTCAAAAGGGTCGCCGCCACGGTCCACCGCGCCGCCGTGCACCGCCACCCGGCCCGCTGAGCCGCAGGTCGACCGCCCCGGTCGATGCCACGGACATGTCGGGAAGACCCGGGTGCGTGTGACGCGCGTACGCCCCTCGTGCCGACCGTGAAAGACCTGCACCTGCAGCATCGCCTCGGGCACCCTGCCGGTACCGACACGATCCTGCCCCGACCCAGGCGGGCACCCGGGGGAGCCCCAGAGCACGGTCAACCGATAGCAGATCGTGACACGCCTGCCGCCGGTCACCTCCGAACCGGATGGGAGGATCCCGTTCCCGGCCACTTCCGACTCCTCGCGGATGCCGGTCGCGCCGCCCCGCCCAGCAGAGGAGCACCCGTCGTGCGACATCTCTCCTGCCTGTTCCCCCACCGCCGGACCCTGCCGGCCGCCCTCACCACCACCTCGGCCCTGCTGCTCACCGCGTGTGCCGGCACGGACGCCCCGAAGAGCGCCGTCGACAAGGTCCAGGCGGCCGTCCCCGCCGCGCAGCGGGCCGCCGGGGTGCTGCGCATCGGCTCCGACCTGAACTACCCGCCGGTGGCGTTCCGCGGTGTGGGCGGGAGGCCGGACGGCCTCGACCCCGACCTGGCCTACGCCCTGGGGAAGGTCCTCGGCCTGCGGGTCGAGATCGTCGACACGCCGTTCGAGAAGCTGATACCGGGCGTCAACGCCAGGGAGTTCGACGTGGCGATGTCGGGGATCAGTGACACGTCCAAGCGCCGCAACGCGCTCGGTGAGGACGGCATACCGACCGGCGGGCCGGGCGTCGACTTCGTGGACTACTTCATCGCCGGCACCTCGATCATCGTGAAGAAGGGCAACCCGAAGGGGATCCGGACGCTGAACGACATCTGCGGGCACACGGTCGCGGTGCAGCGTGGCACCACCCAGGACGAGATCGTCGGCCGCCAGGTCGCCGCCTGCGACCGGCAGGGCAAGCCGCTGCAGGTCCGCCGCTTCGACGACGACAGCCAGGCCCTCGCCGAGGTGGCGGCCGGCAGGGCGGTGGCCGACTTCAACGACCTGCCGGTGGCGGCGTACGCGGCCAGGACCACCGACGACGGCAACCGCTTCGAGGTGACGGGCATGCAGACACAGTCCAGCCCGTACGGGATCGCGCTGAACAAGAGCGACACGGCTCTGCGCGACGCGGTGGTGAAGGGACTGGACCAGCTGATGCGCAGCGGCGAGTACGACACGATCCTCGCGAAGTGGGACGTCAGCGCCGGCGCCGCCCAGGCTGCCGCGATCAACGGAGGTCTGTGACCCCGGGGGCGTCGTCGGGACGAACGTGAGTGTCCGGGAGCGGCCCGCCCGGCGCCGTGGTCCACCCCGGACCTGCCGCGCAGGCGGCCGGTCCGGGGTGGACCTGTGACGCCCGGTGGGCCGGGCCGGGCCGGGAACGGGGGAGCGGCGTCGCGCGGGTGGCCGGAAGCCGCTGCGGTCTCCCGCTGTGTACGAGCGGGCGAGGGTGCTCGCCGAACGCCCCGACGTGACCGCCGCCGTGGGGCAGGAATTGCTGCTGGGGCGCCGTCACCCGGAGACCGGGCCCGCCTGCGGGACGGGGCGGGCGCGTCGGACGGCGGGTGGCACGGAGCAAGGTGAACGGGTGTACGAATCCAGTCGTTTCGGAGATCAAGCTGCCAACCGGTGAACAGAATCGGAAAAATTGAACTGCAGCGCGGGTTCCCTGCCGGCCTGGAACAGACCCCACACCCATGCCCTTGCGCGTCAATGTCATTGACGAGACAGGAGTGTCCGGATGGCCCGCTTGCGTGTTCCCCGACCTGCAACCTTCGCCGCCGCGGCGGCAACTGCCCTGTTCCTCCTGGGTTCGGCGCCCGTCGCGGTGGCCGAGCCCTCCGAACTGCTGCCGGCCTCACGGCTGCTCCCGGTCCCGCCGGGAGCGCTCCACAGCCTCGCCAAGGGGCTGAACAGCAGCGGCACGGTCATCGGCGAGTACTACGTGGAGGGCTCCGACGGGCCGCTCGCGATCCGCTGGAACGCCGGCCGCCCCGGCTACACCCGCCTCGCGCCGCTGTCCGGTGAGAAGTACAGCCGCGCGACCGCGCTCAGCGACGCGGGATGGGTGATCGGCCTGTCCTACGACGCCCTGCCCGCCTTCCACCCCGTCCGCTGGACACCGGGCGGCACCCCGACGCGGTTGGCGCTTCCCGGCGGGTCGCGCGGCGGCAACGCGTCGGCCGTCAACAACGCCGGGGTCGCGGTCGGCGACGCCTACGAGGAGGACTACCGCTCCCACCCCCTGCGCTGGCGCTCCGACGGCAGCAGGACCGACCTGCCCGTGCTGCCCGGCGACAGCAGCGGCACCGCGACGTCGATCAACAACGCGGGCACGGTGGTCGGGTGGACCGAGCAGCGCGACGGCGCCGGTGGCCCCGCGCACCCCGTGCGCTGGAACGCGGCGGGTGTCGTGAGCGCACTGCCCCTCCCGGCCGGGTTCGTCGGGGCCCGGACGAGCCAGATCACCGACAACGGCGTCGTCCTCGGTCACGGGCGGCTTGCCGGGAGCACGGAGTACGACCGGGTGTTGGTGTGGGCGGCCGACGGCACCGTCCGCGACGCCGGGCGCGGGCGGGGATACGACGTCAACCGGGCGGCCACCGCCGTGGGGGCTTCGCTGCAGGACTCCCCGAACGGCGACCCGGCCCGGTGGAACGCGAACGGCACGCGGACGGTTCTCGCCAATCCGGCGGAAGCGGCCGGCGAGGCGCTGGCGATCAACAACCGTGGGACGGCCGTCGGTTACGCGTGGCCGCCGGTCGGCAACGCGGCGCTGGACAAGGCCCTGCTGTGGAAGCCCGACGGTACGGTCGTCCCGCTGCCGCCGTCTCCCCTCGGCCCCTACGGCTCGGCCTCCGCGATCAACGACGCGGGAGTGATCGCCGGGGTCGCCGTCGGCACCGACGGCGCCGGCAACCCGACGACCTGGCGGGCGACCGTCTGGAAGCGCTGACACCGGCCCTTCCCTCGGCGGGAGCCCCGGTAGGGCTGCTCCGGTAAGGGGGGCAGGCAGGAATGCCCCCCGGGAATCCCCGGCGCGTCGCGCGACGCGCCGGG
>NZ_JBEXNT010000264.1:0-4373 GCF_040611255.1 Kitasatospora sp. NPDC002965
CGAGCGGGTCGGCGACGACGTGGGCGGCGGCGTACACGACGCGGGAGGTCACGGGCGTCGTGGCGGCGGGCAGCGGGGCGGGCTCGGACATCCGGGCCGCGCCGCCGCTTGTGGGTGCCCGGTCCGGCGTCCACCTCGGCGTACACCGCCTCGCCCGGGGTGAGCTGCTCCTCGGCCGCCGGGCGGCCCTGCTGCGGGACGGCCAGCACCGGCAGCCCGGCCATCGCGGGCAGTTGCTCGCGCAGCCGGGTGGCCAGCTCGGCCGCGCGCAGCCGGGAGGCGGGGGCCTTGGCCAGGCACTCGGCGATGATCCGCCAGAGGCCGTCGGGCAGGCCCGGGATCGGCGGCACCTGCTCGGTGACGTGCCGGCGCAGCACCGCGCCGGTGTGGCCGCCGCCGAACGGGGTGAAGCCCGCCAGCAGCTCGTACAGCACGGTGGCGAGGGCGTAGATGTCGACGGCCGCGCGCGGTTCCAGGCCCTCGATGATCTCGGGGGCGAGGTAGTCGGGGGTGCCGATGATCCGGGTGGCACGGGTCCGGCGCGGGGCGTCGACCAGCCGGGCGACGCCGAAGTCGGTCAGCTTGGCGCGCGGGGCGCCACCGGGCCCGGGGGCTGCGGAGAGGTCGAGCAGGACGTTCTCCGGCTTGACGTCGCGGTGCACGATGCCGGCCGCGTGGGCGGCGGCCAGGCCGTCGGCGACGTCCGCGATGACCGAGACGGCGGTCTGCGGGGCGAGCGCGCCGTCCCGTTCCAGCCGGGACCGCAGGTCGGTGCCCTGGACCAGCTCCATGACGAGCGCGAGGTCGCTGCCGTCGACCACCATGTCGCGCACGCCGACCACCCGGGGGTGGTCGAGGCTGGTGAGCGCCGCGCGTTCCTGCACGAAACGGCCGACCAGCACCTGGTCGGCCGCGAGGTCCTCGCGGAGCAGCTTGACCGCGACCGGGCCGTCCGGGCCCTCACCGAGCCAGACCGTCCCGGCCGAGCCCCGGCCGATCACCTGGTGGACGGTGTAGCGGCTGCCGATCTTGCGTGCCAATGCTGCTCCGTGGGCGGCGGGAGCGTCCCGGGAGGGTGCGGGGCGCTCGGTGGGGCGGGACAACAGCGACCAACCTACGCGTCCGGGCGCCCTCCGGGGGCCGCCTGACGGTGCTCGGCGGGTACTGGGGGCCTAGAAATCTTGTGAATTATCGACATAGCGTCAATCCCGTTGCCGGTCGGGCCCGCGGCACCGACCCCGACGGGGCCGGTGGCCGGCGGCCCCGCCGTCGGCCCCGCGGGCCCCGCCCCGGGCCGGCCTCCCCGGACCGGCCGTCAGTTCTTCGCGTTGCCGAACAGGTGGCTCACCCAGTCGCTCGCGTCGGAGAACCAGCCCTGCACGCTGTCCCAGTACTCCGGCAGCGGGGTGAAGTTCCACAGCGCCACCGCGGCCACCGCCAGGACCAGCAGCACCATCAGACAGCCCTTCAGGCAGCCGAGGCCCGGGATGTACATCCGGTTGCGGCTGCGCGGACGCCGCTCGCGGGCGGGCGCCGCCTCCCGGCGGGACGGCTCCTGCGGCGGCTCGGCCCGGCGCTGCGGAGGCTCACGGCGCTGGGGGGCGGGCGGCTCCGCCCGGCGCGGGGGCGCCGGCGGGGCGGACTGCTGCGGCGCCGGACGGTGACCGCCCTGCGGACCGGCCGGGGCCTGCTGCCCGTACGGCTGGGGCGGCTGTCCGTGCGGCGGCCGGCCGCCCTGCGGGGCCTGGTTGTGCTGCGGCGGCCGGTTGTAGCCGCCGGGCGGCTGCGGACGACCCGCCGGAGGTGCCTGGTAGGGCGGCGGCGCGACCGGCGGACGCTGGGCGTAGCCCGGCGGCGGGGCCTGCCGGTAGCCGCCCGGCTGCTGCTGCGGGGCCTGCTGCGGCGCCTGGTGGCCCTGCGGCGGGCCGGGCGGGCGCCCGCCGGCCTGGTACGGCGCCGGGGCGACCGGCGGGGCGTCGAAGTCCTCGGGGGCGAAGTAGCTGACCTCGGTCTGCTGGTTGCGGTCGCGGGCCGCGCGCAGCTGGGTCTGCCACGGGTGCGGCGCCTCGGGCTGCGGCGGGCCGGGCGGGGGCGGCGGCACGGGCGGCATCATCCGGGTCGCGGCGGCCGGGTCGTACGGGGGCGGCTGGGTGCCCATCACCCGCGTCGCGGCCGCCGGGTCGTACTCCTGGCCGGGCTGGCCGGGCTGGCCGGGCTGGCCGAACTGACCGGGCTGGCCCGGCTGGCCTGCCGGGAGCACCTGGGTGCGGTCCTCGGCACCGGGCGTGCCGAACGGTCCGCCCGGCACCCCCATCGGGGCGCCCGGCACCGGGGCGGGCTGCCGGTCCGGCTGGAGCAGGGCACCGACGGCCAGCGCCGCGTCCACCGCCGCCGGGGAGGCGTGCACGCCCACCCCGGCCGCGACCACGCGCAGCGCGCGGGCCAGCGTCACGGCACTCGGCCGCTGCGCCGGGTCCTTGCGCAGGCAGCGCTCGATCACCGTCCAGAGCGGCTCGGGCATCGTGGACGGACGCTGCGGCTCCTGGGCGAGGTGGGCCTGGAGCACGGCCAGCGGGTTGTCGCCCTGGAACGGCTGGCGGCCGGTGACCAGCTCGTACAGCATGATCCCGGCGCCGTAGACGTCCACCGCGGAGGTCTGCGGGCGGCCCTCCGCGGACTCCGGGGCGACGTAGGCCGGGGTGCCGACGAACTCGTGGCTGCGGGTGATGCCCGGGGAGTCGGCGAGCCGGGCGATGCCGAAGTCGGTCAGCATCGGGTGCATCTGCTCGGTGCCGTCCACGACGGCGGTCGCGAGCAGGACGTTGGCCGGCTTGAGGTCGCGGTGGACGATGCCGTCGGCGTGGCTGACGGCCAGCGCGTCGGCGACCTGGGCCATCAGCAGGGCCCCGGCGATCGGGCTGAACGGGCCGTTGCCGCGCAGGTAGCGGGCCAGGTCGGGGCCGTCGATCAGGTCCATCACCAGGGCGAGCAGCTCGCCCTCGACGACCAGGTCGCGGACCTTGACGATGTTCGGGTGGGTGAGCCGGACCAGGACCGAGCGCTCGCGCAGGAAGCGCATCACGACGTCGGGGTCGGCGGCGAGCTCCTCGCGCAGCACCTTGATCGCGACCGACTGCCCCGGCTCGCTGCCGGGCACGGCGACGTCGGCGCGGACCCGTCCGCGCCAGACGGTGCCGGTGGCGCCCCGCCCGAGGGTCTCCTCAAGCACATACTTGCTGCCGACTGGCCGCACCTGTCGCACTCCTCGCCGTGCCGCCCGCGCGGGGCACTCCCCCGCAGGTGCGGTGAGCCTGCCGGGCCCGTGTTTCCGGCCACTCTAACGGTGTCCGTTCATGTTTTTGAGGCGACCGGCGAGGGGGTTCGCCCGGGTTGGGGGACATCCCCTAGGGGACGACCCGGAGGCCTCCGGCCGCGTTCGCCCCGGCCGCGGGCAGGGCGGCGGTTGACCTGACCCTCCGTCGCCTCCACCATGGCGATGATCGCAAGATCGTCAGATCCGGTACCGTGCGCGGACTGTCCGTGACGGATGGCAGGATGACAGTCGCCACTCTTGTGGCCCATGCGGTGCCGGCCACGCCGACGTCACTCGCGGCGGGCCGGGGCAGCGGCACCAGGCGTCACACCAGCAGAAGGGACCGCGGGCGAGATGCAGATCCGGCTGACCGTCCTCCGACCGCGCAGCGGACCGGCAGTCGCCGGCTCCGCCATCCCCTACGTCGACGTGCTGGTCACCGCGCCCGTCGGCACCGCGCTCGGATCCCTCGCGGGCGCGCTCGCGGGCGCCGTGGGCGTGCGCGGCCCGCGGGCCGCCACCCACGTGCACCTGTACGCCGGGGCGCACCGGGTGGACGAGCACACGCTGCTCGGCCACCCCCCGCTGCTGGACGGCGCCGTCCTCAGCCTCAACGAACCCGACCCGACCGCCGACGACCCCGACGACGGCCCGGCCGCCGCCGAGCTCCGGGTGGTCGGCGGCCCCGACGCCGGCGGCGTGCACCGCCTGCACGGCCGGGAGATCCGGGTCGGCCGTTCGGGCGAGGCCGACGTCCCGATCGACGACCCGGACGTCTCCCGGCTCCACCTCTCCCTGCACCTCGCCGACGACGGCACGGTGACCGTCCGCGACCTCGGCTCGACCAACGGCACCACCGTGGACGGCCGGATCGTGCCGCCCGGCCCGCCCGAGGAGGCCGTCCCGCTCGACGGCACCGGACTGCTCCGGATCGGCGAGTCCACCCTCCGGGTCACCGGCCCGGAGGCCGGGATGTCGCCGAGGCGGCCCGGGTGGCGGCCGGGGCGGGGGCCGACGCCGTCACGGTGGACGGCGCCGAGGGTGGGACGGGCTGGGCGCC
>NZ_JBEXNT010000265.1:0-4347 GCF_040611255.1 Kitasatospora sp. NPDC002965
GTCGCACCGGGCGCGGCGTCGGCGCCCGCGGCCCCCGGGGCGTCGCCGGGCGCGGCGGAGCTGCCCGGGGTGGCGCAGACGCTGCCCGACGTCAAGCAGAACGGCTGCCGCAAGCCCTCCACCCGGACCCTGGACCGGCCCGGGTGGGCCCAGGCGTACCTGCGGTCCGACGCCGTGTGGCCGCTCAGCCGGGGCGCCGGCGTGACGGTGGCCGTGATCGGCTCGGGGGTGGACGCCTCGGCGGGGTCGGCGTCCGGTGCACTGGCCGGGCGTCTGAAGCTCGGCCCCCGGCAGTACGGGTCGGGCGACTCGGGCCAGGACTGTGTCGGCCACGGCACGTTCCTCGCGGGCCTGGTCGCCGGCCGCCGGATGCCCGACGGCGGACCGTCCGGACTCGCCCCCGGGGCGACCGTGCTGGCCGTGGCCGCCACCGACGACGCCGGCAGCACCACCTCCGACCTGCTCGCCAAGGGCATCCGCGCGGCGGTCGACGGCGGCGCCAGGATCGCCGTCGTCGCGGCGCCGGTGGCGGAACCCGCGCCGGCGCTGGCCGAGGCGGTCGGTTACGCCGCCGCCAAGGGCGTGCTGCTGGTCGCGCCCGCCGGGCCGGACGGGCAGACGGCCGCCGCGCCGGTGTACCCGGCCGGCTACCCCGGCGTGATCGCGGTGACGGGCCTCGCCCCTGACGGATCCGTGCCCGGCGGGGCCGCGGGCGGAGGGGCCTCCGGTGGCGGTGCCGCCGCGTCCGGTGCCGCCGGAGCTCCCGCCGGGCGGGCCTCGCGGGTGGACCTGGCGGCGCCGGGCGAGGCCGTGCAGGCCGCCGGCCCGGGCGGGGGCCACTTCACCGCCTCGGGTCCGAGCTACGCCGCGGCCCTGGTCGCCGGGGCGGCGGCGCTGGTGCTCGGCCGGTCGCCCGAGCTGACCGTCGAGCAGCTCGCCGACCGGCTGCGGGAGACCGCCTACCGGCCCGGCTCCGCGGTGCCCGATCCGGTCGTCGGCTGGGGGGTGGTGGACCCGGTGACGGCCGTCACCGTCGCCCCGGCCGCCGCACACGCTCCGCTCTCACCGACGGACCCGGTCGTCGTCTCTCCGCCCGCCGACCGCTCGGCCGTCCGGCGGGCTTCGGCGCTGGCCGGCGCGATCCTCGGCGGGGCCGCGCTGGTCGGCCTGGCCGCCGCCGCGGTGCGTGCGGGGCGCCGACGGGGCTGGCGCGCGGGGTGATCGCCGACGGCCGCCAACGCCGGGCCAACGGCCCGGTGCCGGTGGCATTGGCGTGACGTTGGCCCGTCGTTGGCGACGGCTGCGAGCGTGGCACCGCCGGGGGGAGCGGTCCGAAGGGAGCGGTACACCCGGCGCACCGAGTCAGCGGTCGAGCGATCGGCCGATGCACCGACGAATGTGGTAAGGGACCCAACAGCCGTGGCCATCGACGCTACCGCCCACGACGGAACGACCATCCAGGACTCCGGGTCGCCGAGCCCGGAGAGCACCCTGGGGGGCGAGCGGAGAGGGTCGGAGCCCGCCCGGCGCAGCCCTGACCTGCCCGCGCCCGAGGGGGCGACGGACGGCGGGCCGACGGCGGAGGCGACCACCGTGCCGGCGGCCGAACCGACGGCCGAGGCCGGGAAGGCCGCCCCGGCGACCGTGCCGCCGGCCGCCCGGCCCACCCTGGACCAGGACACCCTGGCCGAGCTCTTCCGCCTGCACGGCGGCTACCTGCTGCGCGCGATGCTCCGCGTCACCAGCGGCGACCGCGGCAAGGCCGAGGACATCGTGCAGGAGGCCCTGCTGCGCGCCTGGCAGAACCCGGCCGCCATCCACCGAGGCCCCGAGCACAGCCGCCCCTGGCTGTTCACCGTGGCCCGCCGGATCGCCATCGACCACTACCGGATGCAGGCCGCCCGGGCCCAGGAGGTCGCCGACGAGGCGCCCGAGGAGCACGCCGGCGCCCACGACCCGTACGACGAGGTGCTCGCCGCCCGGGACATCGCGGTCGCCATGGCCGAGCTCCAGCCCCACCACCGGGACGTGCTCGTCGAGCTGCACATGAGGGGCCGCTCGATGGCCGAGGCGGCGGTGGTGCTGGGGGTGCCGGTCGGGACGGTCAAGTCCCGCAACTTCTACGCCGTCCGCGCCCTGCGGCCGATCCTGGAGGCACACGGCATGGCGACGGCCGGCTGACCCGTCGCGCCGTTGGCCCGTCCCGCCGGGTGGGACCGGCCCCGGCCTGTGGGCGTCGGCCGGTTCTCTGCGGTCCTCTGCGGTCCTCTCCGGACCCGTGCGGTTCCTCCGTGCGGCCCCTCCGGGCGGTTCGGCGGAGAAGTCGGGCGGAGGCCGGTGAACCGCCCGGACCCCGCCGCCCGTTGATCACAGTGGCGGCACCGCCACCGGAGCTCGTTCCCCCCGTGCGGGCACCGGTAGCCACCGCTCCGGCGGGGCAGCAGTCCCTTGCGCGGGACTGCTGCCCCGCCCGGGGGACCGTCAGGTCTGCTCCCGCCCGTCCCGACCGGTCCGCCGGCGGGTGAACCGGGTGTGACGGACCGTCCGTAGTCACTGCTGAGCGGCCGAACTCCCGGCTCCCGCGCCCCGGCGGGTGTCGGGCCCCTGCGGCGGCCCGGTGTTCCCCCTTGTGGGAGGGCGGACACCGGGCCGCCGGTCCTCGGGCCCGCCGACCGGGCCGTTCCCGGCGATGGAGAGCTCCGGCCGTCCGTGCCCGTCCGAGCCCAGGAGAGTCCCGATGGCCAGACACCGGCTCAGCCGCCGCCGGCGGATCACGTTAGCCGCGACGGCCCTCGCCGCCGGCAGCGCGCTGATCCTCGCGCCGCGCGACGCGCCCGCCGCGGCCACCGCCACCGACCCGGTCGGCCTCAACGCCGCCCACGCCTACCTCGGTTGGGGCGACGCGCCGGACCCGGTCGCGGTCATGAAGGCCACCGGTCTGCGCCAGTTCGCCCTCTCCTACGTGCTCGCCGGAGGTTCCGGCTGCGAGCCGCGCTGGGACGGCTCCCGACCGCTCACCGGCGGCTCCGACGAGGCCGCGATCAAGCGCATCCGCGCCGCCGGCGGCGAGGTGCTCGCCGCGTTCGGCGGCTGGGACGGCGCGAAGCTGGGCGAACGCTGCGGCACCGCCGCCGAACTCGCCGCCGCCTACCAGAAGGTGGTCGACGCCTACGCGCTCAAGGCGGTCGACATCGACGTGGAGTCCACCGAGCTGACCGACCCGGCGGTGCGGCGGCGGATCGTCGAGGCGCTGCGGACGCTCAAGGCGAAGAACCCCGGCCTGCTCGTCTACGTCACCTTCCAGACCGAGCAGAAGGGCCCCGACGCGGACGGCGCCGACCTGATCGCGCTCGCCGCCAAGTCCGGTCTGGTGGTGGACGGCTGGACCGCGCTGCCGTTCGACTTCGCCGGTCGGGAGAGTGACCTGCCCGCCGTGGTCCGGCAGTCCGTCACCGGCCTCCAGCGCGCCGTCGCCACCGCGTACGGGTGGGCGGACGACCAGGCCTGGCGACACGTCGGCCTGGTCGCGATGAACGGCCGCACCGACCAGCAGGGGGAGCAGCTCACCGTGGCCGGCCTCCGCACCGTCCGGGAGTTCGCCGCCACCCACCACCTGGCCCGCCTCGGCCTCTGGGCGGTCAACCGTGACCGGCCCTGCCCCGCCGACGCCCCCGCCGGTCCGACCTGCAGCGGGGTGAAGCAGGCGGCGTACGACTTCACGCGCGTGGTCGCCGGGTACCACACGGACTCGGTACCCGGGGACGTGGGCGGCCCCTGCCGGATCCCCCTGCCGTCGATCCCGCCGCTGGCCGTCCCGTCCGGCTCGGCGTCGGGTTCGCCGTCGAATTCACCGGCCGCCGGGCGGTCGGTCTGCCCGACCCCGACCCCGACCGCCACCGTGACGCCGACGCCGACGCCCACGGCGACCTCGACGCCCACGTCCGGCGGGTCCCCGTCCGGCACGCCGAGCGCGAGCCCGACGTCCGTGAGCCCGACGTCCGCGGCCCCGGTACCCGGCTCGGCCGTCCCCCCGGCGGTCCCGCCGGTGACCACCGGCGCCGCCCCGGTGCCCGGTGCCGGCGCCGACACCCCGGGCCCGGTGACCGTGGCCGCACCCGCTCCGGCCCCCGCCCCGGGCGGCTCGCTCGCCGCCACCGGCGCGAGCGGCGTCACCGACACCCTGCTCACCACCTCGGGGGCGCTGCTGTTCCTCGGCGGCGCCATCGGTCTGGTCGGAACCCGTCGCCGCGACCCCGGGGGCACTCCGGCCGGCGGCCCGACCCCGCCCTCGGCCGCCTGACGCCACACCGCACCGGCCCCGTCCGGCGCTCCCGTCGTCCCGGGAGC
>NZ_JBEXNT010000266.1:0-4274 GCF_040611255.1 Kitasatospora sp. NPDC002965
CTGCGGGGCCCGCCTCCGGGGCGGCCGCCGGCACGACCGCGCTCGGCCGGGTGCCGACCCAGAGCCGGCGTCCGCCCATCGCCGTCGAGCCGCCGTACCACGACCCGGCCCGCGAGCCCCGCCCGGCGCTGCGGGTCGGCCGGGGGGACATCGCGGCCATCCGCGCCGTCGGCGACCTCTTCCGCGCGCTGGACCACGCCTACGGCGGCGGCCACGCCCGCCAGGCGCTGGTGCGCTACCTGGAGAGCGAGGCCGAGCCGATGCTGCGGGGCCGCTACGGCGAGCAGATCGGCCGCGCGCTGTTCGGTGCCGTCGCGGACCTCACCCGACTGGCCGGGTGGACGTCCTTCGACATCGCCGCGCACGGCCTCGCCCAGCGCTACTTCGTCCAGGCCCTGCGGCTCTCCCAGGCCGCCGGCGACCGCGCGCTCGGCGGGTACGTCCTGGTGACGATGAGCCAGCAGGCCGTGCACCTCGGCCACGGCCGGGAGGCCGTCCAGCTGGCCAGGGTCGCCCAGCAGGGCGTCGGCGGAGCCGTGCCGCCCACGGTGCAGGCGCTGCTGCACGCCGCCGAGGCGCGTGGGCACGGCCTGCTCGGCGACGTCCGCTCCTGCACCACCGCGCTGGTCCGCGCCGAGCGGTCGCTGGCCGCGGCCCGGGCGGGCGACGAACTGCCCTCCTGGGCCCGGTTCTTCGACGAGGCCCAGCTCTCCGACGAGTTCGCCCACTGCTACCGGGACCTCCAGCAGTGGCGGACGGCCGCCCAGCACGCCGAGAAGTCGTTGCGGCTGCGTTCGCCCGCCTACGCCCGGAGCCGGATCTTCTGCCGGCTGGTGCTGGCCACCGCCCGGCTCGGGATGGGCGACCTCGACGAGGCCTGCGGCATGGCCACCGACGCGCTGCGGGCGGCGGGGGAGATGCGCTCGGCCCGCTCGCTGGAGTACGTGCGGGACTTCCACCGCCGGCTCACCCCGTACCGGGGCAGCCCGGTGGCCCGGGCGTTCGAGGAGACCGTCCGCCAGGCGGGGGTGATCTGATCGGCATACGCCCGAGCCCCGGGCGGCGGAGCGCCTACCGGTTCTCGGTGTTCACCAGCTCTCGGCGTTCACCCGTGGCCGGTCGCCCTTGCCGGCGGCCGGCGGGCGGGCGTCCCCGCGCAGTCGCTGGGCGGTGAGCGGGAAGCACAGCACCGAGAGCATCCCCGCGCCGACCAGTGCGGCGGCCGTGGAGGACGGCAGGTGCCCCGAGTCGACCTCGATGGTGGTGATGACCACGACCAGTGGCAGCGCCGTCGCGCCGTACAGCCCGAGCGCCACCCGGTCGCGCCGTCCGAGCCCGGCCGGGGCGATCAGCGCCGCGGGCAGCCCGCGCACGGCCAGCAGCAGGGCCAGGAAGAGCGGGACGAGCAGCAGCGTGCCCGGATCGCCCAGCAGCGCCGAGAGGTCGAAGTTCATCCCGCTCACGACGAAGAACACCGGGACGAGGAAGCCGAAGCCGATGCCCTCCAGCTTGGCCTCGATCACCTCGCCCTCGGCCTCCGGGACGTCGGACAGCAGCAGCCGGGAGACGATGCCGGCGGTGAACGCGCCGAGCAGCATGTCGAGGTCCAGCCAGAGCGCGGCCGCGACCATGGTCGCGAGCGCGAGGATCACGGTACGGACGGCGAACTGGCCGGAGGTGCGCAGCGTGCGCCGGATCAGCCGGGTCATGCGGACCGGCCGGGCGCGCCGGGCGTAGCCGATCGCGACGGCGGTGATCACCGCGAAGGCGGCCAGGATGACGGCGGTCCTGGCCGGGGTGTTGCCGCTGAGCAGGACGGCGATGGCGATGATCGGCCCGAACTCGCCGACCGCGCCGGTGGCCATCACCAGCGAGCCGAACGGGGTGGGCAGCTCCCCGGAGTCGCGCAGGATCGGCAGGATGGTGCCCAGTGCCGTGGTGGTCAGAGCCAGCCCGGTGAAGGCGCCGTCCAGTGGGTCGGGGTTGACGAGCGCCCCGACGCCGAGCGCGGCCACCAGGGTGACCAGCCACGCGGTGCCCGCCTGCCGGAGCGGGCCGCCGCGCAGCTTGGCGAAGTCGATCTCGTACCCGGCCAGGAACATCAGCATGGCCAGACCGAGCTGGGAGAGCGCGTCGACGAAGTCGTCGGTGCGCACCCAGCCCAGGACGTCCGGGCCGATCAGGACACCGAGCACGATCTCGAACACCACGGTGGGGACGGCGATCCACCGCAGCAGCCGGTCGGCGAGCAGCGGCGCGGCCACCGCGGCGGCCGGGACCAGGATCAGCGCGAGCGGCTGGACCTCAGGCCCGGCGCTCACCGGGCGTCCGGCGGAGGGGGAGGAACCATCCGATCAGCGGTCATATCGGCATACTGGCACGCGGCCGGGCCCCTCTCCGGCAGCCCGGCCGCGTGCCGGTGACGGCGACGGGCCCGTCAGGCCGCCGCCTCCGCCTCGCGCACGGCCAGCGGCAGCCCGAGGTCACGGACCACGGCCTCGGCGGCCCGGCGTCCGGACACCAGCGCGCCCTGCACGCTGCTGGTGTCGCGGTGGTCGCCGCAGACGTACAGCCCGGCCAGCAGCCGGACCGGCCGCCGGGTGTTGTGCGGCGGGGGCATGGCCGGTACGGCGTCCGGGAGGTGCCGCACGCTCAGGAACTGCCAGCCCGCCACCGGTGTCCCGTACAGCTCCGCCAACCGTCCGCGGACCGCGGGTTCCAGCGCGGCCGGCCCGCCGGCGTCGAAGCTGCGGCGGCCGAGCACGGTCGTGGCGATCAGCGCCTGCCCGGCCGGCGCGTACGACGGGTGCAGCTCGCTGAGCACCAGCGAGTGCGAGACCAGCGACTGCTGACCGTTCGGGCGGTCCCCGTCCAGGAGGAGGACCGCCTCGCCGAGCGGGCTCCGGTCGGCCGCGTGGTAGAAGGTGGTGACGGGGTGGAAGCCGGGCAGCCGCAGGCCCGGCAGCAGGCCGGTGGCGGACCGGGGGTCGGTGGCGACGACCACGGCCTGGGCGTTGATCCGCCCGTGCCCGACGGTCTCCACGCCGTCGGCCGCTATCGAGGTGACCCGTACGCCGGTGCGTACGGTGCCGGCGGGGAGGGCGGCGGCCAGTTGGGTCGGCACGACCGCGATCCCGCCGGCGGGCAGACAGAGCCGGCCGCGCGCGTAGCAGCGGAGCACCAGGTCGGCGACCCGGCTGCTGGTGCCGAGGGCCGGGTCGCTGAGCAGGGCGCCGAGCAGCGGCCGCAGGAGGCCGTCGACGGTCCGCGGGGCGAGCCCGCGGTCGGCGAGAGCCCGGGCGGCAGTGGTCTCGGGTCGGGCCTTGAGGCGGGCGGCGGGGGTCGCCGCCAGCCGGTTGAGCCAGCTGCCGAGCCGCGCCTTGTCCAGCGGACTGCCCAGTGGGGCCCGGGCGGCGGCCTGCCGGGCGGTGGTCAGTTGTGGGTCCCCGACCCGGTACCGGCGCCCGGCGCTGTGCACGAGGACGCCGGGGGCGAGCGGGCGCAGTTCGAGGCGGTCGAGGTCGAGCACACGACGCGGCTCGGGGAAGGCGGTGTTCAGCAGGTGGCTTCCGTGGTCGAGCCGGAATCCGTCCAGCTCGTGGGTGGCTGCTCGGCCGCCGATCCGGTCCGAGGCCTCAAGGACCTGGACGGTCAGGCCGTGGCCGGTGAGGACGCGGGCGGCGGCCAGGCCCGCGAGTCCGGCTCCGACCACAACGACGTCCGGATCGGACTGCCGGCGGGTGCGGCGAATGAAGTCATACGTGGGCACGGGTGGCTCCCTCCCTGGTCCCGGGGTTTCGGGCCGGCGCAGGTAGCGGGGTGCTGGGACACGGTCCGACGATGTGATGCCCAGTCAGTGTGAGGGTCAGACAGGCGCATCGGGCCCGATCCGAAGCCGGGAAGAGGAGTGACAGCATCCGGTGGGGGGTCGGTCACGGACTGTGATTCGATCCGGGTGGGATTCCGGCCCGGCGGGCGCGCACGGTCACCAGGGGCGCGCAACGCGCCCGCAGCGTGCTCCCGTGCGCCCCCTCACGGAGCCCCGCCCGGACTGCGTCGGGCATATGCCCATGGCCAGGGCGGACGTCGTACGGCGCCTACGCGGTGGTGGGGGGGACCGCGCATCGGCGCCGCGGCGGTCGTCGAACCCGTCGCGTCCGCCGACCCCGGTCGGCCCGCTCCGCCCGCCCGCCGCCCGCCTGCCCGCCGCCCGGCCGCCGTTCCCCGGCCCCCCGGCCCGCCGCCCGCCCCGGCGGCCCCCCCGGCCGCCGCCC
>NZ_JBEXNT010000267.1:0-4222 GCF_040611255.1 Kitasatospora sp. NPDC002965
GGGGTGGGGGGGGGCGGCGGGCCGGGGGCCCGCGCGACCCTACCGGGGTGGGGCCCCGGCCCCGGCGCGGGCGGCCGGGCGGGCCCCCGCCGCCGGTGTAGGTGACGCGCAGCCGGCCGAGCGGCACGGGGTTGGCGTCGAGGACCTGGGCGCAGGCCTCGCGGACCCGGTCGTGGTCGGGATCGGGCAGGCCGAGGCCGCGGGCCGAGCGGGTGAGCCGGTCGAGGTGGCGGGTGAGCGCGAAGGCCCGGCCGTCGACGGACTTCAGGGTCTCGAAGACTCCGTCGCCGGTGGTGAGTCCGTGGTCGAGGACGGACAGGGCGGGGTCGGCGGAGTCGACGAGGGACCCGTTGACCCAGCTGGTGGTGGGGTGCTGCATCGAGGGCTGCTCCTCGTGGGTGGGGCGTGGGCGGGTCGGTTCCGGCCGGGGTCCGGAGACCGCGCCGGGGCGTTCCCGCTCTCAGTCGGTGGGGGTGTCGGTGCCCGACGCTATCGCGACCAGGCGGGCGGCCTTCAGTTCGGTTTCCGCCCACTCGCGGTCGGGGTCGGATCCCCAGGTGATGCCGGCACCGGTGCCGAAGCGGAGCTCGGGGGCGGCCGGGTCGGTCCGGTCGATCCAGAAGGTGCGGATGCCGACGGCGAGTTCGCCCTCGCCGCGGTCGGCGTCGACCCAGCCGACGGCCCCGCAGTAGGGGCCGCGCGGGGCGGTCTCCAGCGCCTCGATGATGCGCAGGGCGCTGGACTTGGGGGCCCCGGTCACCGAGCCGGGCGGGAAGGTCGCGGAGAGCAGTTCGGGCCAGCCGGCGTCCTCGCGCAGGGTCCCTTCGACGGTGGAGACCAGGTGGACCAGGCCGGGGTGCTTCTCGACGGCGCAGAGGTCCGGGACGCTGACGCTGCCGGTGGCGCAGACCCGTCCGAGGTCGTTGCGGACCAGGTCGACGATCATCACGTTCTCGGCGTGGTCCTTGTCGAGGAGGTCGTCCTCGGTGCGGCCGGTGCCCTTGATCGGGCCGGAGGAGACGGTGCGGCCGGTACGGCGCAGGTACAGCTCGGGCGAGGCGGTGGCGATCTCCACGCCGTGGCCGGGCAGCCGGACGGTGCCGGCGTAGGGCGCGGGGTTGCCGTGCGCGAGCAGGCCGGTGAGGGCGTCGACGTCGGTGCGGTCCGGGTCCGGCAGCGGCGCGGACAGCACGCGGCAGAGGTTCGCCTGGTAGACCTCGCCGGCCGCGATGTGCTCCCGGATCCGGCGGACGCCCGCGGTGTAGGAGGCGTGGTCGAGCGAGCTGCGCCAGCGGTCGGCGGCCGGTCCCCGCCAGCCCGCGCCGGACGGGGGCGCGGGGGCCGGGCGGACGTCGTCGAAGCGGGCACAGGTGAGCCGGCCCTCGAAGTCGTGGACGACGGCCCAGTAGCCGGCGGAGTCGAGGGCCGCCGGATCCGAGGTGACGTCGCGCAGCCCGGTCGCGAGGCGGCCGCCGAAGCGGGCGAGGGGGATGTGGGGGGCGGGGTGGCCGGACACGGGTCTCCTGCACGGGCTTGCTCGGTTGCGGTGCCTGAAGTGTAGGTCGGGGGGCGTGAGCAGAGTCGGGCATCGCGCGGGCGTGCGCCGGATGACCTGCGGGTGTCACGCAGGGTGCCGTTCGCCTCCCGACGGGGCCGTCCCGCGAGGTCGGCGCGGACCCGGCCCGCGGCCGCCCGGCGGGCACCCCGGCGGCACGCTGCGGGAACGGATTTTTAGCTGGCCCGGGAATCCGCTAGAGTTCAACACGTCGCCAGGGAGCGCAGCCGAGAAAAACGGTGAAGGTCCCGGGAGACAGGCGGACGTGGCTCAGTTGGTAGAGCATCACCTTGCCAAGGTGAGGGTCGCGAGTTCGAATCTCGTCGTCCGCTCGATGGAGAACAGTGTAAGATCGTTCTTCGAGTGTTGCCTGGTGGAGTGGCCGAGAGGCGAGGCAACGGCCTGCAAAGCCGTCTACACGGGTTCAAATCCCGTCTCCACCTCCAAGAGGACTCCCGGTTCCACCGGGTGACCTCCCCGCGCGATTAGCTCAGCGGGAGAGCACTACCTTGACACGGTAGGGGTCACTGGTTCAATCCCAGTATCGCGCACGTCGGACCCTTCGGGGTCTGCTGCAGGACCGCCGCACCAGGCGCGATTAGCTCAGCGGGAGAGCACTACCTTGACACGGTAGGGGTCACTGGTTCAATCCCAGTATCGCGCACAGTAACGGCCGGGGCCGCGACTCTGAAGAGTCGCGGCCCCGGCCTTTTGCATGCTCCGGACCGCCCGAACCACGTGCCCGGCTGCGGGTCCCGTGCGGACGCGGGGGAAGCGTCGGGGGGTCGGCCGACAGCCTCGAAAGACAGAAGAGCCGCGTACGGTCGCCCTCACCGACGACCGTACGCGGCATCTCCTCCTGCCGGGGTGCTCTGCGCACCGCTCTCGCCCGTCCGCGTGTCAACGCGGTCGCGGCCTCCCCGGCGGCACCGGCTCCCCGTCCCCAGGGGATTCAGTGCCCGTTCTGTGGGCCGGCCCGGAGGCCGACCGGTCCCGGCCGGTGGGTCAGTGGCCGATCAGATCGGCGACCGCCTGAGCCTGGGTCGCCATCTGCTCCCAGCCCCCGAACAGGCTGACCAGCAGCACCGCGCAGGGCAGTGCCATGGCCACCGCCACGGCCGGGTGCCTGGTGGGCTCCGCGGCCTGGGGCTGAGTGAAGGCCGGCCGACGGCGGCGGGAGGTCGTTCCCGTGAGCTGCGCTGCCATGCCCTGACTCCTGATTCGTGAGCAGTTCTGTGTGAAGGTGGACGCGGTGGACGGCTTACCTCGGGGGACGAGCTCCCCGTCCACCGCTGAGGACAACGCTATGGCCCGAGGGGTTCGGTGGGCGTCATGCCGTCGTACTGTTCTCCGGGCCTCCCGGAGGATGACGCTCGGACCTGGGGACTACTACCGCAGGGGGAGACGTCCTCCGCCGCACCCCCGGGGGAACCCTGAGGGGCGACCCCGAGAAACGTTTCAGCAGTCGCCGTCCCGAGGTCAGTCCAAGATCGGACTATCGGACGGTGGCTTGAGGTGTTGCGTATCAGCACACCGCAGCAGGCAGTCCGTAAGCTGTGCCAGACAGGAACTGACGACGCCCCAACCGACGGGGCCTCACCCACGGTCTGACGGGGAACGAAGATGGCGATGATGCGGCTGAGGCGTGAGGACCCCCGCATCGTCGGGCCGTACCGTCTGCACCGGCGGCTGGGAGCCGGTGGGATGGGGGTGGTCTATCTCGGCTCGGACCGCCGGGGGCAGCGCGTCGCACTCAAGCTGATCCGGGCCGAACTGGCCGAGGACATCGAGTTCCGCACCCGCTTCGCCCGCGAGATCGCCGCCGCCTCCAAGATCCGGGGCGCCTGCACCGCCCGCGTGATGGGCTCCGACATCGAGGCCGACCGCCCCTGGCTGGCCACCGCGTACGTCCCCGGGCCGTCGCTGTACAAGCGGGTCGGCGACGACGGACCGCTGAGCTGGCCCGAAGCGGCCCGGATCGGAGCCGCGCTCGCCGACGGGCTGGTCAAGGTGCACGAGGCCGGGGTCGTCCACCGGGACCTCAAGCCGTCCAACATCCTGCTCTCGCCACGCGGCCCGCGCATCATCGACTTCGGTATCGCCTGGTCCCGCGGGGCCAGCACCCTGACCCACGTCGGCACGGCGGTCGGCTCCCCGGGCTTCCTCGCGCCCGAGCAGGTCCGGGGGGCCGCCGTCACGCCCGCGACCGACGTCTTCGCCTTCGGGGCCACCCTGGCGTACGCGCTCACCGGCGACACCCCGTTCGGTTCGGGCGCCTCCTCGGAGGTCATGCTCTACCGGGTCGTCCACGAGGAACCCGACCTCACCGCGGTACCGCCCCAGCTGGCACCGCTGATCCGGGCCTGCCTGGCCAAGGAGCCCGCCGAACGGCCCGGCGCCGCCGCCCTGCACGAGCGGCTGAGCGAGCTCGCCGCGCGCGGCACCGCGGCGGGCGGAGCCTCCGGCGGGACGTTCGGACGGAACCGCGGCTCCTCCGACGGCAGTACGGCACGCGACGCCGCGGCGGAGCGGAACGGGGCTGCCCCGGGTGGCGCCGCCGCAGCCGCCCCCGGGGCGACCCGGCCGCTCACCGCGCGCGGCACCGAGGGGCGGCCCGGAGCCGCCGTCCGGCCGGCCGGCAGCGTCCCGCCCGGACCACCGGCCGCC
>NZ_JBEXNT010000268.1:0-4168 GCF_040611255.1 Kitasatospora sp. NPDC002965
CGCTCGCCTCCGCGATCCGCAACGCCTGCTCCACGCCGTACTCGTCCAGCTCCGACAGAAGGCCGTCCACGCCCTCCCGGTCGGTGGTGTGATCGTCCGAGAAACGACGGTCACCCGTCGCGTCCGGCACGTGCTTCACACAGACAACGATCCTCAAGCTCACGGCCTGTCTCCTGTACTGGTCTCGTCCGGCGGCTGCGGCTGTGCAAGCGGGCGCGCACACGGTACGCACCCGCTCCGGGCAGCGTGTTCCCGTGCCGGTCCGGAACTCCGTCGCAGCATACTCGCCAGTAGCACAACGGTCACTACTGGCCAGTAGCTTACGGCGGGAGGTCCCGACCGAGCGTCCCGCAACCCCTCCGACCAGCCCGGAGAGGATCCCCGGCCCGGACGGCGGCCACAGGACGGCTGCACTGCCGTCAGGGCCATCCTGCCCCAGCCCGACCCGTGCTCCACCCCACGGGGCGGTCCTTCGGCCTCCGGATTCACCGCCCGGAACGACCCGCGCCCTCCGAACCGGGGGCGGGAGCACCCTCAGACCGCCTCACCCAGGGCGGCGATCACGTCCACCTTCCGCGGCTGCCCGGCCGCCCGGCGCACCACCCGACCGCCCGCGTCCAGCACCAGAACGGTCGGCGTCCGCAGGATGTCCAGCCGGCGGACCAGCTCCAGCCGCTCCTCGGCGTCCAACTCGACGTGCGCCACCCCCTCGACCATCCCGGTCACCTCGGTCAGCACCCTGCGCGTGGCCCGGCAGGGCTGGCAGAACGCGCTGGAGAACTGCACCAGGGTCGCCCGCTCGCCGAGCGGCACCCCCAGCTCGGCCGCCGACAGCCGCACCGCCCCGTCCTTCACCCGCACCCGCAACCTCCCGTCACGCTTGGCCCGCAGCAGCCCGAACGCGCTCGCCACCACGAGGACGACAACGCACACCACCAACCCGGTCATCCCCCCAGTCTGCCCCCGCCCGCCCGGGCTCCGGGAACGGGCCCCGCAAACCGGTCGACCCGCGGCCCACGGCGCGCGTACGATCGCCGGGTGGACTCCGACCGCCCCGCACAGCCGCTGCTGACCGCCCGCCGGGTGGTCGACCTGTGCCGGGCCACGGCCTCGCGCTGTCGCTGACGCGCCCCGCCGTCACCCGTCGCCCCTCCCCCGGAGCCCCCGTGCAGATCGATCCCCGCGGCCCGCGCTTCGCCGCCGCGCTCACCACCGTCGTCCTGATAGCCGTCCTGCTCACCGGCAGCGGACTCCTGCTGGCCGCCCAGGCCCTGGTCTTCGCCCTCGGCGCCGTCGCCGGGCTGCGCCACTCGCCCTACGGCTGGTTCTACCGCACGCTGGTCCGGCCCCGGCTCGCGGCGCCGACCGAGACCGAGGACGAGCGCCCGCCGCGGTTCGCCCAGGGCGTCGGCCTGGTCTTCGCCGTCGTCGGCGCGCTCGGCTTCCTCACCGGGGTCGACTGGCTCGGCCTGCTCGCGACCGGGTTCGCACTCGCCGCCGCCTTCCTCAACGCCGCCTTCGGCTACTGCCTGGGCTGCGAGATGTACCTGCTGGTCCGCCGCGCCCAGGGCCGGGTGGACATCGCCGCCTGAGCACCCCGCCACCGGCCCGAGCCGGCCGCCCGACGGTCCGGCCGGGAAAAGTTCCCGGCCGGACTCATCACGCACATCACACCTTCACATTCCGCCTGGCGGTACGCCTCAGGTGACAGCGGGCACCCCTTCGGGGGATCATCTCCGTGTATCACCCGTGGCCGCCGCGGCGTGCCGCGCCACCGGTCGGCCCCCACGTACGGCTCGGGTACCCGCCGTACCGGGCCGCGAGGCCCGTCGAAGTCAGGACTGACCGTGGCAGAGTTCGTGTACCCGCCGGTGATCGGCGCCGCACTGACCGTCTTCCGCGCGCTCGACGTGCGCATCAGGATCGTCGGCGCCGAGCACATCCCCGCCAAGGGCGGAGCAGTCCTGGTGAGCAATCACATCAGTTACCTGGACTTCCTCTTCGCCGGCCTCGGCGCCTACCGCGGCGGACGGCGCAAGACCCGCTTCATGGCCAAGGACGACGTCTTCAAGCACGGCGTCTCCGGCCCCCTGATGCGCGGCATGAAGCACATCCCGGTCGACCGCACCGACGGCCAGCCCGCGTACGAGGCCGCCGTCCGGGCCCTGCGGGCCGGCGAGATGGTCGGCGTGTTCCCCGAAGCCACCATCAGCCGCTCCTTCATGCTGAAGAAGTTCAAGACCGGTGCCGCCCGCATGGCCGCCGACTCCGGCGCGCCGCTGCTGCCCGTCGTCCTCTGGGGCACCCAGCAGCTCTGGACCAAGGGCCGCCCGAAGACCCTCACCAAGCGGCATGTCCCGGTGACCATCATGATCGGCGAGCCGATCGAGCTGGCCCCCACCGACAAGCCCGTCATGGTCACCCGCCGGCTCCGCGCCGCGATGTCCGAGATGCTCGACCAGGCCCAGCGCGAGTACCCCGGCAAGCCGTCCGGCCCCGACGACACCTGGTGGCTGCCCGCCCAGCTGGGCGGCACCGCCCCCACCCTGGAGGTCGCCGAGGCCGAGGACGAGGCGGAGGCCACCGCCAAGGCCGAACGCCGGACCGCCCGCGACTGACGCCGTCCCGCGTCCGCCGCCCGCACCTCACGCCGCGCCTCAACGCCCCGCCGCGCAGCTACTCCGAGTGTCCGAACGGACGCACAGCGTCGCGTGTCGCCCCCTTTTCGCCGCGTCCGATCTGACAAAGTGACAGCTCCCTCGAAGCTCGCCGGGACTCACCCGGCGGATCGGAGACGGAGATGAGACGCGAATGACCGGCACACGGCTCGCACGGACCACCCCCACGACGGCCCGCACCCGCACTCGCGCCGGTGCGGGCCTGTTGCTGGCAGGAGCCCTGCTCACCGGTTGCGGCGCACAGCCCGGCGACATCCCGCTCAGCGAGATCCGCGCCGAATCGCCGTCCCCCACGCCTACGCCCGAGCCGGCCGCTGCCGCCCCCGGTGTCGTCGGCGCCGCCGCCGCGACCCCGCCCTCCGCCCGCAACGGCCTGATCGCCAGCCGGGTCACGCTCGGCACGGACCGGGAAACCGGCGCCATCCTCTCCACCGGGCCCGACGGCACCGGCGAGCGTCCGCTCACCCAGCCGCCGGACGGCGCCCGCGACGACAATCCCTCGTGGTCCCCCGACGGCGTCGCGCTCGCCTTCGACCGCACCGGCGACGCCGCCTCCGCCGCCCGGATCTGGCTCACCACGGCCTCCGGAGAGAACGCCCACCAGGTCGGTCCGCTCTGCAGCGTGGGAGCTCCCGACTGCATCAACGAGGCGGAGAGTCACCCCGCGTTCTCCCCGGACGGCGGGCGGATCGCCTTCAACCGCACCTGGGGATCCGGCGACCCCGAGACCGGTCAGATCCAGTACTCCGACCTGTACCTGATGACCCCGGACGGCACCGACGTCCAGCGTCTGACCTTCCTCACCAACGACAAGCCCTACTCCGGCGAGGTGACGAGTCCCAGCTGGTCGCCCGACGGAAAGCAGCTGGTCTTCGAGTACCGCACCAGCGCCACCGGGCTCCCCGCCGACGGCCGCGCGTTGTTCTCCGTCGCCGCAGACGGCACCGGCCTTCGCCAGCTCACCCCCTGGGAGCTGCGGGCCGGAGGCCGTGCCGGATGGTCCCCCGACGGCACCCGGATCGTCTTCACCACCTTCCCCGCCGGCCCCGACCTCACCCCGGGCGGCGGGATCTACGCCATGCACGCCGACGGCAGCGCGATCGAGGCCCTGACGCCCGGCCCGTCCGACGTCTCCTACGGCCCCGCGGCCTACGCCCCCGACGGCGGATCCATCGTCTTCGCCCGCGCCGCCGGCACCGGGACCTCGTCCGACCTCTACGTCATGCAGCCCGACGGGGGTAGCCCGACCCGGCTCACCGACACCCCCGACCGCTCGGAGAGCCGACCGAGCTGGGGCACCGCACCGCCCCAGGGCTGACCTCCCGGACCGGTCCGACGTGGCACGGGACGTGGCACGGACCGTGAACACCACCGCCCCGGCATCACCGGAATGCACCGGAATTGCCCCGGAAACGCAAAGAACCCCCGTCCGTATCCCGGACGGGGGTTCTTCACAATGATTGTTCGGCGGCGTCCTACTCTCCCACAGG
>NZ_JBEXNT010000269.1:0-4112 GCF_040611255.1 Kitasatospora sp. NPDC002965
CGCGTCGGCGCCGACCCCTTCGGCGCCCTGATCCTGCGCACCCTGCGCGCCGAAGGCGTCGACACCACCCACACCCACACCGACACCGACGGCCGGCCCACCGGCCTGCTCATACGCGAGGACAGCATCGGCGACCTCGCCACCGTCCACTACCACCGCGAACGCTCCGCCGGATCCGCCCTCCACCCCGAAGACGTCCTGCCCGCCCTGCACCCCGGCGTCCGCGTCCTCCACCTCACCGGCATCACCCCCGCACTCGGCCCCACCGCCGCCCGAACCGTCCAGGCCGCCGCCACCCACGCCCGCGAACTCGGCATCACCGTCAGCCTCGACGTCAACCACCGCACCCGCCTGTGGACACAGCACCAAGCCCGCCGAACCCTCCTACCACTGGCCCGCACCGCCGACATCCTCATCGCCTCCGCCGACGAACTCCACCTCATCGCCGACGACCCCACCCGCGACGAGGCCGACACCGTCACCGCCCTCCTCGACCAGGGCACCCGCGAGGTCGTCATCACCCGCGGCGCCGCCGGAGCCGACGTCACCACCAGGGAGGGCACCCACCACGCCCCCGCCCGAAGGGTCCCCGTCGTCGACGTCATCGGCGCCGGCGACGCCTTCGTCGCCGGCTACCTCTCCGCACTCCTCGACCACCTCACTCCCCAACAACGCCTCCACCGCGCCACCGACACCGCCGCCTTCGCCGTCGCCACCCGCGGCGACTGGGAAGGCCTCCCCACCCGCACCGACCTCACCCTCCTCGACGCCCCCACCGGCACCACCCTCCGCTGACCCAGAGGAATCCCATGCAGCACACCCGTCCCTCAGTCACCGTCTGGGCCCGCGGGAACCACGAACTCGCCGAAGGCGCCCGCTGGGTCGACAACCGCCTGATCTTCACCGACATCCTCACCGGACGCCTCCTCGAAGCCCCCGGACCCGCCCCCACCCCCGCCCGGGAACTCCTGCGCCTGCCCGTCCCCCTCGGCGCCGTCGCCCCCGTCGGAGGCCGTCCCGGACACTGGATCGCCGCGGCCGGTACCGGCATCGCCCTCATCGCACCCGACGGCACGACCCACTGGCTGGCCCGCCCCGAAGACGACTCCCCCGTCCCCACCCGCATGAACGACGGCGCCTGCGACCCCCGAGGCCGGTTCTGGGCCACGAGCATGCCCTACGACGGCACGCCCGGCACCGGCAACCTCTACCGCACCGACCACGACGGCACCGTCCACCACGTCCTCGACGGCCTCACCGTCGCCAACGGCCCCGCCTTCACTCCCGACGCCACCCAGCTCTACGTCGCCGACAGCACCGCCGGCGTCATCCACCGCTGCACCCTCGACATCCACGGAGACATCACCCACCGCGAGGAGTTCACCCACACCGGCAACACCGGCTCCCCCGACGGCATGACCGTCGACAACGACCACCACCTCTGGGTCGCCCTCTGGGGCGGCGCCGCCGTCCACCGCTACCACCCCGACGGCACACTCAGCGCCACAATCCGCCTCCCCACCCCCCAACCCACTTCCGTCTGCCTCACTCCCACCGGCACCCTCTTCATCACCACCGCCCGCCACGGCCTCACCACCGACCACGGCCTCTCAGGAACCATCCTCCGAACCACCGTCGACACCACCGCGCCACCGGCAGCCGCCTACACACCCCTCTGACTGACAACCCGACCGACCCCGACCTCCCCCATCCCGCGAACAGCGTTCCAGGACGCTCCACTCAGCGGACACTCCACGAACAATTGCTCCGCCCGCGCACCCGGCCGGCAGCCGTCGCCCGCCGCCCCACGCCGCGACAACGGGGCCGCCGAGACCACCCCGGCCAAGGCCCGGCTGCAGCCCGCCAAGGGTCCCCGCACCACACCAGAGCCCGCCGATGTTCTCGCCACCGTCCTCATGAGCAGCGGCAGCACCTGCGGCTGACGCCACCCGAACCGCACCACGCCACCGCCCCCTGGCCGTCTGCGGCCTGCCCCGCAGGCCGGCAGCCCCTTCCCCCGAAGCCCGCCCACATCTTTGAGGTGACTCACGATGAGCCGAGCGCGCCGCTCGAACCCGAACCCCCGCCCACCCACCGGCCGCACCCCCCACAGTGCCGGCGTCCACCAGATCACCAAGCGGTTCGGCGCGGTCCAGGCCCTGGGCGGAGTCACCCTCGACTTCCCCGCCGGCCAGATCACCGCCCTCATGGGAGAGAACGGCGCCGGCAAGTCCACCCTCCTCAAAATCCTCACCGGCGACCACCAGCCCACCGAGGGCCATGTCGTCCTCGACGGCCACCGCATCGACCTCGCCTCACCCGCCCAGGCCCGCACCGCCGGAATCCGCATCATCCCCCAGGAACCGGAGATCATCCCCCACGTCTCCGTCGCCGAAAACGTCTACGCCGGCGCCCTCCCCCGCAAGACCGGCCGACGCCTCGACCGGGCCGAACTACGCCGCCGCATCACCGCCGACCTCCGACGCCTCGGCTTCGACAAAGTCCTCGACCCCGACCTCCTCGGCTCCCAACTCACCCCCGCCCAACGCCAACTCGTCGAAATCCTGCGCGCACTCACCGGCGACGCCAAAGTCATCGCGTTCGACGAACCCACCTCCTCCCTCTCCGAACACGAAGTCGACGCCCTCTTCACCCTCATCCGCCGCCTACGCGACCAAGGCGTAGCCGTCATCTACGTCTCGCACCGCATGCAGGAGATCTTCCAACTCGCCGACCGCATCGCGGTGCTGCGCGACGGCGCCCTCGCCGGCGTCCAGGACGCCGCCACCACCAGTGAGGGCGACCTCGTGCGGCTGATGGTCGGGCGTGACCTGTCCACCATGTTCACCCGCGAACGCGTCGCCACCGACCGCCTCGTCCTGGATGTGCGGGGTGTCACCACCGACCACGTCACCGGCATCGACCTGCGCATCCACGCCGGTGAGGTCGTCGGCCTGGCCGGACTCATCGGGGCCGGACGCTCCGAACTCGCCCTCGCCCTCGCCGGTGACCAGCCCGTCCGCTCCGGCACCGTCACCCTCGACGGCCGCACCCTGCGATCCGGCAGCCCCGGCGACGCCATCCGCGCCGGCCTCGGCCTCGCCCCCGAGGAACGCAAAGCCCAGGCCCTGTTCCTGCACCGCTCCATCCGCGACAACACCAGCACCGTCGTCCTGGAACGCCTGCGCCGCTTCCGCTTCGTACGCCGCACCGCCGAACGCGAGCTCGCCCAGGAATACACCGACCGCCTCCGCGTACGCACCCCCTCCATCGAACACGAAGTGCGCAAACTCTCCGGCGGCAACCAACAGAAAGTCGTCCTCGCCCGCTGGCTCGCCCGCAAACCCAAAGTCCTGATCCTCGACGAGCCCACCCGCGGCATCGACGTCGGCGCCAAAGCCGAGATCTACCAGATCATCGCCGACCTCGCCGCCGAAGGCGTCGCCATCCTCGTCATCTCCTCCGAACTCCCCGAAGTCCTCGGCCTCGCCGACCGCATCATCGTCATGCAGAACGGCCGCATCACCGGCGAACTCGACCGCACCACCGCCACCGAGGAAGCCATCCTCAACCTCGCCATGGCCGACGACATCGCCGCCGCGACCGCACCCGCCCCAGGAGCACCCTCGTGACCACCACCACTGGCACCACCCCCACCTCCAAGGCCGGCCGGGGCCGGCCGAACCCGTCCGCAGGTCCGGCGAGGATCCTTGCCCAGGTCGGCGGTCAGAACCTCAGCCTGATCGGTGCGCTGGTCGCCGTCCTCGCCCTGTTCGGTGTGCTGAACGACAACTTCCTCAGCCTCGGCAACATGCAGGTCATCGCCGAAGCCGCCACCATCACCGGCCTCCTCGCCGTCGTCCAGACCGTCGTCATCATCTGCGGCGGCCTCGACATCTCCGTCGGCTCCCAAGCCGGCGTCGCCTCCGTCGTCTCCGCCATGGCCTTCACCTCCACAGGATCCAACCCCTACCTCGGCATCGCCGCCGCCATCGGCGTCGGCATCCTCGTCGGCACCCTCAACGGCCTGATCATCGTCTACGGCCGCGTCAACCCCACCATCGCCACCCTCGCCGGCCTCGCCGCCTACAAGGGCCTCGCCCAACTCCTCT
>NZ_JBEXNT010000270.1:0-4087 GCF_040611255.1 Kitasatospora sp. NPDC002965
TGGTGGGTGTAGCTGGCCTGGGTGAGGTAGCCGCCGGAGGTGTGCAGGATGCCCTTGGGCTTACCGGTGGTGCCGGAGGTGTAGAGGATGAAGAGCGGGTGCTCGGCGTCGTGTGCCTCGGGGGTGTGTTCGGTGGACTGGCGGGCGGTGGCCTCGTGCCACCAGACGTCGCGGCCCTCGGTCCAGGAGACGTCCTGGCCGGTGCGGCGGACGACCAGGACGTGCTCGACGCCGTCGACCTTGGTCAGTGCCTCGTCGATGGCGGGCTTGAGGGCGGAGGGCTTGCCGCGCCGGTAGCCGCCGTCGGCGGTGATGACGAGCTTGGCCTGGGCGTCCTGGATGCGGGAGGCGACGGCGTCGGCGGAGAAGCCGCCGAAGACCACCGAGTGGGTGGCGCCGATCCGGGCGCAGGCGAGGATCGCGACGACGGCCTCGGCGATCATCGGCAGGTAGACGGCGACGCGGTCGCCCTTGCGGACCCCGAGTTCCAGCAGGGCGTTGGCGGCCTGTGAGACCTCGTCCTTGAGCTGGGCGTAGGTGAGGGAGCGGCTGTCGCCGGGCTCGCCCTCGAAGTGGATGGCGACGCGGTCGCCGTTGCCCGCCTCGACGTGGCGGTCGACGCAGTTGTAGGCCACGTTGAGCTTGCCGTCGGCGAACCACTTGGCGAACGGCGGGTTGGACCAGTCGAGCGTCTCGGTGGGCTCGACGGCCCAGGTGAGGCGGCGGGCCTGCTCGGCCCAGAAGCCGAGGCGGTCCTCGGAGGCCTGAGCGTATGCGGCCGCGGTGACGTTGGCGGCTGCGGCGAGCTCTGCCGGCGGGGCGAAGCGCCGTTCCTCCTTGAGCAGGTTGGCCAGGCTCTCGTTGCTCAACGCGCACTCCTCATCGAGTCATGATCGGGATCGTTCCCGTGCGTGGGGATTGTCCCGTGTGTCCCAGCGCACAGCTCACCAGGCGAAGAGGTCACTTGACAAGAGGCTCCGGTGAATTGGTGTAGACCTTTGACCGGGCGTCGAACGGTCGCCCGAGGCCGGGGCGCCTCTGGAGGGTGTGGCGGAGGTGGGCCCGCGTCCTGGCCCGCCCGGCGGGACGCGGGCCCGGCTCTCAGGCGGCCAGGCCCGGACCGCCCCCGGTCCTGGTCGCGTCGGAGGGGTCCGTACCGGAGGGTGGGACCTCTTCGAATTCCTTCACCCGTTCGGGCGTGTCGCAGTCGGCGGCCGAAGTGGACGCGGCGGACGCGACCGCTGTGGCGGCCATGACGGCGGCCGCAGGGGCGTGGGCGTGAGCACGGGGGGAGGTCTCGCCCGGTGCGCCCAGTGCCTCGACCGGGCTGAACCGGCCGCTCTCGCGATCGAGCACGTAGGCCTGCGCCGTGGCGAAGTCGAAGTACATCCCGACCAGCCGCAGTGTGCCCTCGGCCACCCGCCGCTCCACGGCGGGGTTGGCCAGCAACTGGTCCAGTTGCTGGACCACGTTGGTGATGCAGAGCTGCTCGACCAGGTCGACCACCGGCCGGGCCGTGAACTCGGCCGGGACCCGGCGCAGCCGGTCCAGGGAGCCGCGGCCGTTGCGCAGCCACCGGGCCAGCGGGGTCGGCGGGCCCGGTTGTTCGTGCAGCCCGTCCAGCAGCGCCTTCATCGCCCCGCAGCCCGAATGGCCGCAGACCGTGATCGAACCGACCTCCAGGACCTCGACGGCGTACTGCACCGCCGCCGCCACCGAGTCGTCGGCCGCCCCCGGCTCGAACGGCGCCGGCACCAGGTTGCCGACGTTGCGGACGGTGAAGAGGTCGCCGGGGCCGCTGTTGGTGATCATGCTGGTGACCATCCGCGAGTCCGCGCAGGTCAGGAAGAGCTGGGACGGCGTCTGTCCCTCCCGGGCGAGCCGGGCCAGTTCGGGCCGGACCAGCGGGGCGGTGTGCAGTTGGAACACCCGGACCCCGTCCAGCAGTCGTCCGTGCGGGTCCTCCTGCTGTTCGACGCAGTGGTGGCCGACCCAGGGCGTCCAGGCGCGGCAGCGGTGCGGGCCGGGAGAGCTGCCGGTACGGACGGTGCCGTCGGGATCGAGGACCTCGTCGTCCTGGCGGTGGGTCACCATCGAGACGCGGCCGCCGCCGGCCTGGTACCCGGTGCGCCAGCTGTGCAGGGTCTCGTACGCGGCGTGGTCGAGGAAGGAGCCGTCGTGGACGACCGCGACGTCGGCGCCGGCCGGGATCCCGGCGAGGGACCGGCTGAGCCGCGGCACGGCGGTGAAGGTGAGCGGACCGTGCGTCTCCACGGTGAACGAGCCGTCGGGACCGGTCAGGACGTCCACGTGGGCGCGGGTCAGCCGGTAGAGGGCGAGCAGGACGGCGGTCGCGGCTCCCAGCGCCACGCCCGGCAGGACGCCGAGCAGCACCACGCCCGCCACGGTGGTGAGGTAGACCGGGAACTCCCGGTGCCGGTGGACCTTGCGGATGTGCGCGAAGCTCACCATCTGCAGGCCGACCACGAGCACCAGGGCGGCGAGCGCGGAGAGCGGGATCCGGCGCAGCCCGCCGGTGAGGGCCAGCGCCGCAGCCAGCACCCAGACTCCGTGCAGGATCGAGGACCGACGGCTCGTGGCCCCGGCGCGGACGTTGGCCGTGCTGCGCACCGCTCCGCCGGCGATCGGCAGACCGCCGACCAGGCCGCTCACCATGTTGGCGAGGCCCTGGCCGCGCAGCTCGCGGTCGAGGTCCCCGGTCCGGTGGGACATCCGGTCGACGGCGACGGCCGAGAGCAGTGACTCGACGCTCGCCACGGCGGTGACGGTCAGCACGGCGGCCAGGACGGCGGGGAGCGGTCCGTGGGGCAGGTCGGGGACGAGGTCGTGCGGTTGCCAGGCGGGGAGCTCGACCCGGGCGAGCCGGAGGTCCAGCGCGACGGAGAGCGTGGTGGCGAAGGCGACGGCGGCCAGCGGTCCGGGCACCCTGACGAGCCGGGACCCGAACGCGCCGGCCCGGCCGGGGAGCCGGTTCAGCCGGGGCCAGCCGAGCAGGACGACCGCGGTGACGGTGCCGACCGCCAGGGCGGCCGGATGCGGGACCGCCAACTGGCCGGGAAGGGCGAGCAGGTTGGCCGTCGCCGAGCTCTGCGGAGAGCCGCCGAGGACGACGTGCAGCTGCGCGATGGCGATGGTCAGGCCGACGCCGGCCAGCATCCCGTGCACGATGGCGGGAGAGACGGCGAGCGCGGTGCGCGCCACCCTCCTGACCCCGAGCAGGAGTTGCAGCAGGCCGGCGGCGAGGGTGATGGCGCAGGTGGCCTGCCAGCCGTAATGGGAGATCAGTCCGGCGGTGATCACGGTCAGCGCGGCGGAGGGGCCGCTCACCTGGAGCGGGGTGCCGCCGAACAGGCCGACCACGATCCCGCCGACCGCTGCCGCGGCGAGGCCGGAGGTGAGCGGGGCGCCGGTGGCCAGGGCGATGCCGAGCGAGAACGGCACGGCGATCAGGAAGACCACGAGGGAGGCGGAGAGGTCCGGTGCCCAGGGGGCGCGGGGACGTCTGCCCGGCGGGGCGTGGTCGGTGGTGTCGGAGGCGATGGGTGCGCCGGAGATGTCGAGGGTCATAGTCTTCCCGTCTTTTCCGGGGGAACGAACGCAGTCAGGTCCGGCGGTGCGGTGAGCCCGGTGACGGGCCCGGCGGGTCGGATCGGCTGTCGTGGGTCGCGACGGTGTGGCGGGATGGCGTGGTCGCGGCGGGGAGTGCGGGTGTCACCGGCCGGACCGTGGACCATCAGGAGCCCCGACGGCTGCTCGCCCGGGGCGATGGGAGGAGCCATGCCTCGGAGAGGCCGTCGGGACCGAGGTGAGTATCAAGACTCGGTAAACCGAGGGTAATGGGATCTTTGCACAGCGTCATCCCGGGCGACAGGCAATAACCACGCCGTTCACCCCATTGGGTGGTGGTCGAACGGACGGGAATCTGCTGGTGGGAGGGCCCTGCGGCAGCGTCGGACGCTCGGGACCGCCGGGGCCGAGGTCGGGGGCCGGGGATTCGGGCCGGGGAGCCGGACGGGCCGCGGCCTCCCCGGGGTGGGGAGGCCGCCTCGTACGGGGAGGCGTCCAG
>NZ_JBEXNT010000271.1:0-3983 GCF_040611255.1 Kitasatospora sp. NPDC002965
GGACGTCGGCCCGTCCGACGTCCCACTCCCGTTCGCGGTTCCGGGGCACCCGCGGCCGCCCCGGCGCCGCCACCGCCGGGGGAACGCCGCCGCCCCACCGGTCCCACCGGCCCCGGTGGCCACCCCCGACCCGCCGGCCGCTCCGGCGCTGGCAGAATTGGCCCGTGATCGACGCAAGACGGCTGCGGACCCTGCGGGCGGTGGCGGACCACCGGACCGTGACCGCCGCCGCGGCCGCCCTCTACCTCACCCCCTCCGCCGTCTCGCAGCAGCTGGCCGCGCTGGAGCAGGAGACCGGGCACCACCTGCTGGCGCGCGAGGGCCGGGGCGTCCGCCTCACGGCCGCCGGCGAGATCCTGCTCGGCCACGCCGACGCCGTCCTCGCCCAGCTCGAACGCGCCGAGGCGGACCTCGCCGCCTACAGCGCGGGCGTCTCCGGGGAGGTCACCGTCGCGTCCTTCGCCACCGGGATCTCGCTGGTCCTCGCCCCCGCCATCGGCACCCTGGCCACCCGTGCCCCCGGTGTCCGGCTCAAGGTGCTGGACGCGGAGGGCGACGCCAGCCTGCCGATGGTCCTGGACGGGCGCGCCGACCTCGCGGTGGCCGTCGAGTACCGGGGCGCGCCGCGCGGCGACGACGCCCGGCTGACCAGGGTCCCGCTGTACGCGGAACCGTTCGAGGCGGTGCTGCCGCTCGGCCACCCGCTGGCCACCGGCGACGGCCCGATCGCGGTGGCCGACCTCTCCGCCGAGCCGTGGATCGGCCCCTACCCCGGCAACCCGTGCCACGACGTGGTGCTGCTGGCCTGCGAGCACGCGGGCTTCCAACCGCGCCTGGTGCACTCCTCCGACGACTTCCGCGCCGTCGTCGCGCTAGCCTCCGCCGGTGCGGGGGTGGCGCTGGTGCCGCGCTCCGCGCTGCTCGGGGTGGACCTCGGACGGGTGGCGGTGCGGCCGGTGGACAGCGCGCTCGCGACCCGCCGGGTGTTCGCCGCGGTCCGGGCCGGTGCGGACGGCCACCCGCTGATCCGGCCGGTGCTGGACGCCCTCGCCGAGGCGGCGGCGGCCACCGGCTGAGCCCCGGGGCCCGCACCCGCGGCGCGTCGGGCGCGCGGGGCCCGTCGCTCGCCGGGCCGTCGCGCCGGGCCGTCGCTCGCCGGACCGTCCGCAGGCGGAACCACCGGCCGGCCGGCCGGCAGGACCGCCGTTGTCAGAGCCTGCCCGTATGCTCACTCGCTGCCCGCCCGCTCGCGAAGATCGCCGCAGGCCCGAGCACGTCCTCGCACGTCACCGCACGTGCGCGCACGTCCGCGAGGGCCCGCGAAGATCCGGACGGCGGCCGGGCGGTGCCCCGAAGTGGTTGGATCGAGATCGAACCAGGCGACGCCGACGGAGACCGTGTGAGCGGGCCCGCCCGGCCGCCGCCCGCGTCACGGATACGGAGACACGATGAGCAAGGCCCCGAGGCCCGACACGCAGTCCCCCGAGTCGACCGACTCGCACGTGGCCGACGGCCACGACCTGATCCGCGTCCACGGCGCGCGGGTGAACAACCTCAAGGACGTCAGCGTCGAGATCCCGAAGCGCCGGCTGACGGTGTTCACCGGCGTCTCCGGCTCCGGCAAGAGCTCGCTGGTGTTCGGCACGATCGCCGCGGAGTCGCAGCGGCTGATCAACGAGACCTACAGCGCCTTCGTCCAGGGCTTCATGCCGGCCCTGGCCCGGCCCGAGGTGGACGTCCTCGAAGGCCTGACGACCGCGATCATCGTCGACCAGCAGCGGATGGGCGCCGACCCCCGCTCCACCGTCGGTACCGCCACCGACGCCAACGCGATGCTGCGCATCCTCTTCAGCCGGCTCGGGGACCCGCACATCGGCTCGCCCAACGCGTACTCCTTCAACGTCCCCTCGGTCCGCGCGAGCGGCGCGATCACGGTCGAACGGGGCACCGGCAGCAAGACGGTGAAGCAGACCTTCAGCCGCACCGGCGGCATGTGTCCGGGCTGCGAGGGCCGGGGCAAGGTCTCCGACATCGACCTCACCCAGCTCTTCGACGACACCAAGTCGATCGCCGAGGGCGCGATCACGATCCCCGGCTACAAGGTCGACAGCTGGTGGACCGTGGGGATCTTCATCGAGTCGGGTTTCCTCGACCCGGACAAGCCGATCCGCAAGTACACCAAGAAGGAGATGCAGGACTTCCTCTACCGCGAGCCGACCAAGGTGAAGGTCAACGGGGTCAACCTGACCTACGAGGGCCTGATCCCCAAGATCCAGAAGTCGTTCCTCTCCAAGGACAAGGACGCCCTGCAGCCGCACATCAGGGCGTTCGTGGACCGGGCGGTCACCTTCACCGCCTGCCCCGAGTGCGACGGCACCCGGCTCAGCGAGGGCGCCCGGGCGTCGAGGATCGGCGGGATCAACATCGCCGACGCCTGCGCGATGCAGATCACGGACCTCGCCGAGTGGGTCCGCGGCCTCGACGAGCCCTCGGTGGCGCCGCTGCTCGCCACGCTCGGACAGACCCTCGACTCGTTCGTGGAGATCGGCCTGGGCTACCTCGCGCTCGACCGGCCGTCGGGCACCCTGTCGGGCGGCGAGGCGCAGCGCGTGAAGATGATCCGCCACCTCGGCTCCTCGCTCACCGACACCACCTACGTCTTCGACGAACCCACCACGGGCCTGCACCCCCACGACATCCAGCGGATGAACGGCCTGCTGCGCCGGCTGCGGGACAAGGGCAACACGGTGCTCGTGGTGGAGCACAAGCCGGAGACGATCGCGATCGCCGACCACGTCATCGACCTCGGCCCGGGCGCCGGTTCGGGCGGCGGCACGGTCTGCTTCGAGGGCACCGTGGAGGGGCTGCGGTCGGGCGACACCATCACCGGCCGCCACCTCGACGACCGGGCCGTCGTCAAGGAGGCGGTGCGCAAGCCCACCGGCTCGCTGGAGATCCGCGGCGCGACGGCGAACAACCTGCGGGACGTCTCCGTGGACGTCCCGCTCGGGGTGCTGGTCGTGGTCACCGGTGTCGCGGGCTCGGGCAAGAGCTCGCTCGTGCACGGGTCGATCCCGCCCGGCGCGGGCGTGGTGTCGGTCGACCAGGGCGCGATCCGCGGCTCCCGGCGGAGCAACCCGGCGACGTACACGGGCCTGCTCGACCCGATCCGCAAGGCGTTCGCGAAGGCCAACGGGGTGAAGCCGGCGCTGTTCAGCGCCAACTCCGAGGGCGCCTGCCCCAACTGCAACGGCGCGGGCGTCATCTACACCGACCTCGCGATGATGGCCAACGTCGCCACCACCTGCGAGGAGTGCGAGGGGAAGCGGTTCGAGGCGTCGGTGCTGGACCACCACCTCGGCGGCCGGGACATCAGCGAGGTGCTCGCGATGTCGGTGACGGAGGCCGAGCGGTTCTTCGGCGAGGGCGACGCGCGGACACCGGCCGCGCACCGCATCCTGGAGCGGCTCGCCGACGTCGGGCTCGGCTACCTCAGCCTCGGCCAGCCGCTCACCACGCTGTCCGGCGGCGAGCGGCAGCGGCTCAAGCTGGCCACCCACATGGCCGACCAGGGCGGCGTCTACGTCCTCGACGAGCCGACCACCGGCCTGCACCTGGCCGACGTCGAGCAGCTGCTCGGCCTGCTCGACCGGCTCGTCGACTCCGGGAAGTCGGTCATCGTCATCGAGCACCACCAGGCGGTCATGGCGCACGCCGACTGGATCATCGACCTGGGGCCCGGCGCGGGCCACGACGGCGGCCGGGTCGTCTTCGAGGGCACGCCGGCCGACCTCGTCGCCGCCCGCTCCACCCTGACCGGCGAGCACCTGGCGGCCTACGTCGGCGCCTGACCGCGGCCCGGGGCGCGCCCGGGCGCTCCCGGCGCCTTCGGCGTCCTCGGAGCGAGAAGTCCCCGCGGCCCGGCCCCGGCCGGGGCGGGGGGGCTCTGCACCTCCGGCGCGGCGGCCCCCACACCCGTGGCC
>NZ_JBEXNT010000272.1:0-3963 GCF_040611255.1 Kitasatospora sp. NPDC002965
CCGGCGCCGGGTCGGTCGACGGCCCGCCCGCAGGTGCGGCGGCGGGCGCTCCGCAGGGCCGGGCGGCGGACGGCGGAGCGGGAACGGGTTCGTGGACGCGGACGGCCTCGGCACGCACCAGCGCGCCCATCGCGGCATAGACATCGAACGGCATGACGGATCTCCTGCGGTGTGCGGAGTCGGACGGTGGTCGCGGCAGGCCGGGGCCGGTGCGATCGGCGGCGACACCGCCCACGCGTCCCGGCACCTCCCGGCCGGGCACCGTCAGCAGCGCAGGACCACCTCGCGGACGGGCCCGACGCCTTCACCGGTCCTGGGCCGGGCCGCCCCCGCGTCGGGTCGCCGCGCCGCTCCGTCACCGTGGGCCGCCACCGTCCCGGTCCGGACGGCCCGGTGGACGACGACGCCCGCCGACACACCCACCCGGTCACGGCGTCGTTCGCTGGGCTCGGAGCAGTTCTCCGGATCGGGCGCGCCGGGCGGCGTCGAAGGGCCACCCTCACCTGCGGGCCGTTCCTGGCCGGCTGCGCAGTGGCCGCTCGCCACGCGCTCCGGGAAGCCGCTGTCGGCTCCCCCGCCGAGCAGCGCGAGCGCGAGTGCGACACCCATCAGCACCACGACCGCGAACCGGGCCGTGGAATGGCCGAGCCGGGTCGTACGCCCCATGGGTCATCCTCCAGGAATCCGCCCCCAGCCAACTCCGGACGGGCCCTGGACCACCCTCCGAAGCGCACCCGCCTCACCCATCAGGGGAGCCGATTCACCCTGACGGCGTACGTCGAGGACGTCTGCCGGTCACTCTCCGTAAAAGCACTCCCGCTTCAGACCATGCCTGCCTTCTCGTCGCCGGCGAGGAGCCCGGCGCCTGAGCACGACCCGGACCGGGTGCCGGCCGCCCGTTCGTGACCGCGGCTCCGCACCGCCGGCGCATCGCGCGCGGCCCGGCAGCGGGAGCGCTGCCGGGCCCGGCCGGGGTGGCGTGCTTCAGCGGCGGCCACCCGGGTACTGCGGGGTCACAGCCTCCAGACCTGGTCGTTGTAGGACGGCACGCAGTCGTACACGCGGGCGGGGTCGGAGCTGTCCTGCCAGGCGAAGAAGACGAGGCAGCGGTTGTTGTGGGTGTTGCGGATCTGGTAACCCTGGTCGACCTTGTCGAGCTGCCAGACCTGGTCGGCGAACTGGGCGTCGCAGAACGTCTGGAGGGCGGCCGCTCCGTTGTCGGGCGTCTGCCACGGGACGTAGAGGCAGCGGTTGCTGTAGGTGTTGCGGACCTGGTAGCCCTGCGCGACCTTCTCCACCCGCCAGAGCTGGTCGGTGTACTGGGGGTCGCAGAAGCTCTGGCGAGCGTTCGCGCCGTCGCCCGGCGTCTGCCACGGGACGTAGAGGCAGTTGCCGTTGTGGACGTTCTTGATGGAGGCGGTGCGCCAGCGCACGCTCCGCACCCAGTCGGCGAGGACGTCGGCGCGGGTGCCGTGGGCGCCGGTGCGGGTCTCGGTGGCCGGGACGCCGAGGCAGCCACCCTGCCAGGAGCGGCTGGTGACGGCGACGAGCTCGCCCTGGCCCCCCGTCTCGCGGATCACGGGCGCGCCGGTGTCCCCGAGGCAGACGGTGGCGTCGGCGGGCGCGGTGGCGGCGAGGTCGATGCCGGCCGCCTCGACGGCGCCCACGCCGAAGGTGGCGGTGTGGGGCGCGGTGGGGGCCCACACGGTCCTGGTGCGCCCGTAGCCGGCGACCTTCAGTCCCTCGCCCGGGACCGGCGCCGCGGTGGCGACCGCGAGCGGGACGACGGCGGTGGCGGGCGAGGCCAGACGGGCCATCACGAGGTCCCGGTCGGCGTGCGGGACCAGCTCGGTCACCTCCGAGGTGTGCCCGCCCGCCGCGTTCAGGTCACCGCGGCCGACGATCGCCGTGGTCTTCTTCTGCGGCGCACCCGCCGGCACCGCGAGCGACTGCGCCGGGTTCTCGGCGAAGCAGCTCGCGGTGGTCAGCACCCAGTACGGGTCGACCAGCGTCCCGGTGCAGGTGCGGTTGCCGACGCCCAGCTTGGCCAGGTACGGCCGGTCCGAGGCGCCGGTGCCCGGCGACGCGGGGCCGGTGGCGGTGATCTCCAGCAGGGTGTGGGCGCGCCCCTGGGGGTCCGCCGCCTCCCCGACCGCGGTCCACAGGTGCCGGTCGACGGTGAAGGAGGTACCGGCACCGTCGACGGACATGGCGACGCTCACGTCGCGCACGCCGTCGCTCTGGATGCCGTGGACCCGCGGGACCTCCAGGCTCAGGTACCCGGTCGCCCCCGTCATACGGAAGCAGAGGTCGTCCCGGCCGCGCGCCATGATCCGCAGCAGGCCGCCCCCCGGCGCACAGGGCGCCAGCACGATGTTGCCGTTGCCGGCTTTCAACCGCACGCCCCTCTCGGCGAGGATCCGGTCCGCGTCCGGATACGAACCGTCCTCGACGACGAACGGCGCGGCGGCGGTGGGCGTCGCGCCGGCCGGTGTGATGCCGAACGCCCCGTAGAGCAGCGACATCCCGATCGCCGCGCCGGCTGCCACTATTCGAGAAGAAACCCTCATTTCGGGCTCCTCACCCCCCATATCCCTCTGGCTTGAATTCGACTTCCCCGTCATCGGCACGGCGACCGGCGGCGGCCCGGGCGGTGCCGCGCGGATGCGCCGGCACCACGTCCCGGCCGCCGACCTGCCGGGATGACGGGTCATTGATATCACCTCGGCCGCTGAACGAACCCCGACTGTCCGCAATGTGATGGATAGTAAATTATGGGTCGGATGCGTCCATTGTTCTGACAAATTCGACGGAAACCCGCCGCGCGTCGAACGCGTCATGAAATCATTCGCCCCGGGGGGAAGTCGTTCACCCCAATCGGTTTCGTGACGAACTGACTGATTTCGAGGGGATCGAGGGGATTATGCAACAGCAGATACCGCGGGGGCGTCGGAAGGAGTCCCCGCACGCCGGACCGGCGCGCCGCCTTCTGGCGGGCATCGCCGTGCTCGCCCTCGCGGCGGGATCGCTGTCCGCCGCCGCCACCGCAGCGGCGGACACGCCCGCACCACCCGCCCCCGGCCCCCGGGCCCAGGCGGTCGCCGAGTGGAAGTCGGGCGGAAAGGCGGTCCGGGCCGCCGCCGGACAGGCGCTCACCGGATCGGACGACGAGATCGCCGCGTTCCTGGAGACCGGGCGCGCGATCGCGGCCGAGGAGGACGACAGGCTCGCCGTCCTCCACCTGCTCAACGTCAGCGGCCCCGGCGTCCGGGAGGCCGCGCAGGCGGCGCTCGCCGGCACGCCGCAGCAACTGCGTGCCTTCCTGACGACCGGCTGGACGGCGCCGTTCACGGAGGACCGCAAGGTCGGCATCCTGCGGGCCATGAACACCGGCGGGACCGCCGTGAAGGAGGCCGGCCAGCTGGCGCTCGACGACGGCTCCCCGGAGGCGGCGGCCCGGTTCTTCGCCACCGACCTGCAGAAGGCGCAGGAGGAGGACGACCGGGTCCGCGTCCTGCGGCTGCTGAACGTCGGCGGCCCCCAGCTGAGGAAGGCCGCCAGCGCCGCCCTGGACGCCGGCCCCGCGGAGGTCCGGGAGTTCCTGCGCGAGGGCCAGAACGCCGCCCGTGCCCAGGACCAGGAGGCCATGACGGTCGGACAGCTCGTCGAGGCGGCCCGCCAGGCGGGCGCCGAGGCCGCCAAGGAGACCGCGTCGGCCAAGGAGGCCTCGGGCCGCGCCGTGGACTCCGCACGCCTCGCCAAGGAGGCGGCCCAGCGGGCCGCCGCCGAAACCGCCGCCGCCCAGGGATCGGCCCAGAAGGCGACGGCGGCCGCGAGCCGGGCCGCGGACGCCGCCGAGAGCGCGGCCACCGCCGCCCGCACCGCGATCACCGCAGCCAACGCGGCCAGCAGTGCGGCCCGCACCGCGGCCTCCGCGGCCTCCGCCGCCGCAGCCGCGTCGGC
>NZ_JBEXNT010000273.1:0-3824 GCF_040611255.1 Kitasatospora sp. NPDC002965
TCCTCGGCAGTCCGGCGAGCACCGACCGGTCGTGCGCCACGGTGGGCATGACGGCCAGTGCGGGGACGTGGACCGGCGCCCGACGGCCCGCCCGTGGCCCTGGACCCGGACGGCACCGTGCTGATCACCGGTGGCACCGGCACGCTGGGCGCCGAGGTCGCCCGGCACCTGGTGCGCGCGCACGGCGTGCGGCACCTGCTGCTGGCCGGCCGTCAGGGGCCCACCGCCCCGGGCGCCGCCGAACTCGCCGCCGAACTCGCCGGGGCGGGCGCCGCCGTCACGGTGTCGGTGTGCGACGTCGGCGACCGCGCGGCGCTGGCCGCGCTGCTGGCCGACGTCCCGGCCGCGCACCCGCTGACCGCCGTGGTGCACGCCGCGGGCGCGCTGGACGACGGTGTGCTCACCGCGCTGACCCCGGAGCGTCTGGACGCCGTCCTCGCGCCCAAGGCCGAGGCGGCCCTGCACCTGCACGAGCTGACCGCCGCTCTGCCACTGGCCGCGTTCGTGCTGTTCTCCTCGGCGGCCGGCGTCTTCGGCGGCCCCGGGCAGGCCAACTACGCGGCGGCGAACGCCGTCCTGGACGCCCTCGCGCAGCACCGGCGGGCCCGCGGCCTGGCCGGGCAGTCGCTGGCGTGGACGCTCTGGGCCCAGCGCAGCGCGCTGACCGGCGTGCTGGACGAGGAAGGCGAGCGCAGGCTGGCCCGCTCCGGGATGCCCGCGCTCACCACCGCGCAGGGCCTGGCGCTGCTGGACGCGGCGCTCGCCGTCGACCGGCCCGCCCTGGTCCCGATCCGGCTGGACCTGGCGGCTTTGCGGGCCGATGCCGAGACCCGCCCCGTCCCCGGCCTGCTGCGCGCGCTGGTGCGCGGGCCGCTGCGGCGCTCGGCCACCCGCGCGGCGCCCGACGGCACGCCGGGCGGCCCGCTGGGCGCGCTGCCCGCGGCCGAGCGGGAGCCCGCGCTGCTGGCCCTGATCCGCTCCCAGGTGGCGGCCGTGCTCGGCCACGCCTCGCCGGAGGCCGTGGAGGCCGGCCGGGCCTTCCGCGACCTGGGCTTCGACTCGCTCGCCGCCGTCGAGCTGCGCAACCGGCTGAACCTGGCGACCGGCCTGCGGCTGCCCGCCACGCTGGTCTTCGACCACCCGTCTCCGACCGTGCTCGCACGGCACCTGCGGGCCGAGCTCTTCGGCGCCCAGGACGGCGCGGCCGGGGCCCCCGCGGCAGGCCGGGCCCGCGGGACCGGCGCCACCGCGGCCACCGGCGACGACCCGATCGCGATCGTCGCGATGGGCTGCCGTTTCCCGGGCGGCGTGCGCACCCCGGAGGAGCTGTGGCGGCTGGTCGCCGAGGGCGCCGACGGCGTCGGGCCGTTCCCGGCCGACCGCGGCTGGGACCTGGAGGCGCTCTACGATCCCGACCCCGAGCACCGCGGCACCTCCTACGCCCGCGAGGGCGGTTTCCTGGACGCCGTCGGCGGCTTCGACGCGGAGTTCTTCGGTATCTCGCCGCGCGAGGCCGTGGCGATGGACCCGCAGCAGCGGCTGCTCCTGGAGATCACCTGGGAGGCCTTCGAACGGGCCGGCATCGACCCGACCGGGCTGGCCGGTGCGTCGGCCGGTGTCTTCGTCGGCCTGATGCAGCAGGACTACGCGGCCCGGCTGCTGCCGCACATCCCGGAGGAGGTCGAGGGCTTCCTCGGCACCGGCAACTCGGGCAGCATCGTGTCCGGCCGGCTGGCGTACGTCTTCGGCCTGGAGGGCCCCGCCGTCACGGTGGACACCGCCTGCTCCTCCTCGCTGGTCGCCCTCCACCTGGCCGCCCGGTCCCTGCGGCACGGGGAGTGCGACCTGGCGCTGGCGGGCGGCGTGACCGTGATGTCCAGCCCGGAGCTGTTCGTCGAGTTCAGCCGGCAGGGCGGGCTCGCGCCGGACGGGCGGTGCAAGCCGTACGCGGCCGCCGCCGACGGGACGGGCTTCGGCGAGGGCGCGGGCATCCTGCTGCTGGAGCGGCTCAGCGACGCGCGGCGGCTGGGGCACCCCGTGCTCGCCGTGGTCCGGGGCACGGCCGTCAACCAGGACGGTGCGAGCAACGGCCTGACCGCCCCCAACGGCCCCTCCCAGCAGCGGGTGATCCGCGCGGCACTGGCCGACGCCGGCCTGCGGGCCGCCGAGGTCGACGCGGTGGAGGGGCACGGCACCGGCACGCGGCTCGGCGACCCGATCGAGGCCCAGGCACTCCTGGCCACCTACGGCCAGGACCGGCCCGAGGGCCGGCCGCTCTGGCTGGGCTCGCTGAAGTCCAACATCGGGCACACCTCGGCCGCCGCCGGGGTCGGCGGGGTGATCAAGACGGTCCTGGCGATGCGGCACGGGGTACTGCCCAAGAGCCTGCACGTGGACGGCCCGACCCCGCAGGTGGACTGGTCGGCGGGGGCGGTGGAGCTGCTGACGCAGGCCCGTGCCTGGGAGACCGAGGACGGGCGGCCACGCCGGGCCGGCGTCTCCTCCTTCGGCGTGAGCGGCACCAACGCCCACGTCGTCCTCGAACAGGCCCACGAGAACGAGCCTGCGGAACCGGACGACGCGGAACCGGAGCACGACGCGGACACGGTCGTCCCCTGGCTGCTGTCCGCCCGCTCCCCCGAAGCCCTGCGCGACCAGGCCGCACAACTACTCGCCCTCGACCGGCACCCCACCGACATCGCCCACTCCCTCGCCACCGGCCGCACCGCCTTCGACCACCGCGCCGTCACCATCGGCACCCACCACCGACTCCGCGACGCCCTCACCGCACTCAGCGAGGACACCCCCCACCCCGACCTCGTCCAAGGCACACCCCACCACCCCGGCCGCACCGTCTTCGTCTTCCCCGGCCAGGGCTCCCAGTGGCCCGGCATGGCCGCCGAACTCCTCGACACCGAACCCGCCTTCGCCGAGAAGATCACCCAGTGCGAGAAGGCCCTCGCCCCACACGTCGACTGGTCCTTGAGCGACCTCCTGCGCAGCGGCGAACCCCTCGAACGCGTCGACGTCGTCCAGCCCGCCCTGTGGGCCGTGATGGTCTCCCTCGCCGCCCTCTGGCAGCACCACGGCGTCCACCCCGACGCCGTCCTCGGCCACTCCCAAGGCGAGATCGCCGCCGCGGTCGTGGCCGGTGCGCTGAGCCTGGAGGACGGCGCCCGGGTCTCCGCCCTGCGCAGCCGGGCCCTCGACGCCATCGCCGGAGAGGGCGGCATGGTCTCGCTCGGGCTCTCCGCCGAACGGGCCGAGCAGCTTCTCACGCCCTGGGCCGACCGGATCTCCGTCGCCGCCTACAACTCCCCCACCACCACCGTCGTCGCCGGTGACAGCGACGCCCTGGCCGAACTGCTCGCCACCTGCGAACGCGACGGCGTGCGGGCACGGGCGATTCCCGTCGACTACGCCTCGCACTCCCCGCACATCGAGCGACTGCGCGACCGGCTGCTCGACGTCCTGGCCGACATCAGCCCGCAGGCACCCCGCATCCCGATGTTCTCCACGGTCACCGGCGACTGGCTCACCACCCCGCCCGACACCGCCTACTGGTACACCAACCTGCGCCAACCCGTCCTCCTCGCCCCGGTCCTGAAGACCCTCCACGAAGCCGGCCACACCCACTACATCGAGACCAGCCCCCACCCCGTCCTCGTGCCCGCCGTCGAGGAGACCCTCGACACCGCCGTCACCCTCCCCACCCTGCGCCGCGACGAGGGCGACCGACGACGCCTCCTCACCTCCCTCGCCCACGCCTGGACCACCGGCCTCACCGTCGACTGGACCACCGCGATCCCCCGCGGCCGACGCGT
>NZ_JBEXNT010000274.1:0-3741 GCF_040611255.1 Kitasatospora sp. NPDC002965
GTCGCCGCGGGCCGCACCCCACCGGTCACCGGGCCCGGGTCACAGAGCCCGGGTCACAGGGCCCGGGTCAGACGGGCGGTCAGCAGCCGGGCGAAGCGGGCCGGGTCGGGCAGGTCGCCGCCCTCGGCGAGCAGCGCGCTGCCGTACACCAGCTCGGCGACCTCGGCGAGCGCGGGATCGTCGGCGTTCGCCTCGTGCGCCGAGCGCAGCGCGGTGACCAGCGGGTGCGTGGGGTTGAGTTCCAGGATCCGCTTGACCGTGGGGACCTGCTGCCCCGTCGCCCGGTACATCTTCTCCAGGGTCGGGGTCATGTCGTGGGCGTCCCCGACGACGCAGGCAGCCGACGTGGTGAGGCGCGACGACAGGCGGACCTGCTTCACCTGCTCGGACAGGGCCGTCGTCAGCCACGGCAGCAGGGCGGCGAAGTCCTGCTCGCGCCGGGCCTTCTCGGCCTCCGCGTCCTGGTCGCCGTCCTCGGGCTCGCCGAGGTCGACCTGGCCCTTGGCGACGGACTGCAGACGGTGCCCGTCGAAGGCGGGCACCCGGTCCACCCAGACCTCGTCGACCGGGTCGGTGAGGATCAGGACCTCGTACCCCCGGGCGGCGAAGGCCTCCATGTGGGGCGAGTTCTCCACCATGGCCCGGTCCTCGCCGGCCAGGTAGTAGATCGCGTCCTGGCCGTCCTTCATGCGTCCGACGTACTCGCGCAGGGTGGTGGGCTGCTCCGCGTCGTGCGTGGAGGCCGCCGACACCAGCTCCAGGAGGGCCTCGGTGTTGTCCGTGTCCTCCAGCAGCCCCTCCTTCAGCACCCGGCCGAACTGGGCCCACAGCTTCGTGTAGCGCTCGGCGTCTGCGGTCTGCACGCTCTTGAGAGCGCCGAGCACCTTCTTGACCAGCCGTCGGCGCACGCCGCGGATCTGGCGGTCGTGCTGCAGGATCTCGCGGGAGATGTTCAGCGACAGGTCGTGGGCGTCCACCACGCCCTTGACGAAGCGCAGGTAGTCCGGCATCAGCGCTTCGCAGTCGTCCATGATGAACACGCGCTTGACGTACAGCTGGACGCCGCGCCGGGTGTCGCGCGAGAACAGGTCGAGCGGCGCCTGCGAGGGGATGAACAGCAGCGCCTCGTACTCGAAGGTGCCCTCGGCCCGCATGTGGATCGTCTCGGCCGGGTCGAGCCAGTCGTGGCTGATCTGCCGGTAGAACTCGTGGTACTCGGCCTCGGTGACCTCGCTGCGCGGCCGGGCCCACAGGGCCTTCATCGAGTTGAGCGTGTCGACCCCGGGCTCGGTGTCGCCGTCGGCGCCGGGGCGCTCCGCCGCCATCCGGATCGGCCAGCGGATGAAGTCCGAGTACTGCTTGACGATCTGGCGGATCTTCCACCCGGCCAGGTAGTCGGCGACCCCGTCCTCGCCGTCGACGGGCTTGAGGTGCAGGGTGACCGAGGTGCCCACGGGCAGTCCGTCGACCTCCTCGATGCTGTACGTGCCCTCGCCGTCGGACTCCCACCTGGTCCCGGCACCGGTGCCGGCCCGCCGGGTGCTCAGGGTGACCCGGTCGGCGACCATGAACGCCGAGTAGAAACCGACGCCGAACTGACCGATCAGGCTCTGCGCCGCCTCGGCGTCCCGGGTCTCCTTGATCTTCTCCAGCAGACCGGCGGTGCCGGACCGGGCGATCGTGCCGATCAGGTCGACGACGTCGTCCCGGGTCATGCCGATGCCGTTGTCGCGGACGGTCAGCGTGCGGGCGGCCTCGTCGACCTCCAGGAGGATGTGCAGGTCGGAGGTGTCGGCGTCGAGGTCGGAGTCGGTCAGCGACTCCAGCCGCAGCTTGTCCAGTGCGTCGGAGGCGTTCGAGATCAGCTCGCGCAGGAAGATGTCCTTGTTCGAGTAGATCGAGTGAATCACCAACCGGAGCAACTGGCGTGTCTCGGCCTGGAATTCCAGCGTCTCGACAGTGCTACCCACTCGGAGGCTCCTTTTCGGGATGGAACGTGCTGGGCGGGACGGGTGAGTCCGGGTGACTCCCCGTCGGCTCCGGAATGATAGGCCGAGCCCGCCGGCCGCCGTCACGCGCCGGGGAACCCACCGGTGTGATCGCCGGGCGACCGGGCAGACGCGGGGGCGTCCTGAACACCTCGCGAGAGGAACACCCGTCATGGCCGACCCGGTGAAGCCGTCCGAACGACCGGAAGAGCGGACCCGCACCTCCCGCAGCGACGACGTGATCGAGACCAGGGTCCCGGCCCGGCTGGACCGGTTACCGTGGTGCCGCTGGCACTGGAGGATCGTGATCGGACTGGGCACCGTCTGGATCCTGGACGGCCTGGAAGTGACGATCGTCGGCACCATGGCGGCCCGGCTCGCCGAGCAGGGCAGCGGGATCTCCATCTCGACCACCCAGGTGACCACCGTCGCCGCCGCCGTCTACGTGGCGGGCGCGTGCAGCGGGGCCCTGTTCTTCGGCTGGCTGACCGACCGGCTGGGGCGCAAGAAACTGTTCATGCTGACGCTCGCGGTCTACCTCGCCGCGACCGCCGTGACGGCGTTCTCCTCGTCGGCCTGGTTCTTCTTCGTCTGCCGCTTCTTCACCGGCTTCGGCATCGGCGGCGAGTACGCGGCGATCAACTCCGCGGTCGACGAGCTGATCCCGGCCCGGGTCCGCGGCCGGATCGACCTGATCATCAACGGCAGCTTCTGGATCGGCGCGGCGTTCGGGGCGTTCGCGTCCATCGCCCTGCTCGACACCGCGCTCTTCGCCACGGACGTCGGCTGGCGGCTCGCCTTCGGCCTGGGTCTGGCCCTCGGCCTGGTGATCCTGCTGGTGCGCCGACACGTCCCGGAGAGTCCGCGCTGGCTGATCACGCACGGACGCGCGGACGAGGCGGAGAAGGTGGTCGCCGAGGCCGAACGGGCCGTCGAGCGGCAGACCGGCACCGCGCTGCCCCCGCTCACCGACGAGCCGATCCTGATCCGCGAGCGCGCCCCGCTCGGCTTCGTCACGATCGCCCGCACGGTCGTGGCCCGCTACCCGCGCCGGACGGTGCTCGGCCTCGCGCTGTTCATCGGCCAGGCGTTCCTGTACAACTCGGTGACCTTCGGTTACGCGGTGATCCTCACCCAGTACTTCGACGTCCCCCAGGGCGACACCGGCTACTACTTCGCGGTGATCGCCGTCGGCAACTTCCTCGGCCCGCTGCTGCTCGGCCACCTCTTCGACTCGGTCGGGCGCAAGCCGATGATCGCCGGCACCTACCTCGGCTCCGGCCTGCTGCTGTTCGGCACCGCCGCGCTCTTCCAGCACGGCTCGCTCTCGGCCGTCACCATGACGGCGTGCTGGACGGCCGTGCTCTTCCTCGCCTCCGCGGGCGCGAGTTCGGCCTACCTGACGGTCAGCGAGATCTTCCCGCTGGAGACCAGGGCGATGTGCATCGCGTTCTTCTACGCCGTCGGCACGGCGGCCGGCGGCATCAGCGGGCCGCTGCTGTTCAACAGCCTGGTGAGCACCGGGAACGTCTCCGACACCACCCTCGCGTTCTGCATCGGTGCGGGACTGATGACCGCCGCCGGGCTGGTGGAGGCCGCGATCGGCGTCCGCGCGGAACGGCGCAGCCTGGAGTCCCTGGCCTCGCCCCTGAGCGCCGTCGGCACGACGCCGGCCTAGCCGGCCCGGCCGGTGGGCGGTGGGGGGGGGGGGGGGGGCGGCCCCCCCCCCCCCCCCCCCCCCCCCCCCCCCCCC
>NZ_JBEXNT010000275.1:0-3727 GCF_040611255.1 Kitasatospora sp. NPDC002965
CGTCCCGGCTGCGGACGGTCGTGTCCGCAGCCGGGACGACGGGACGCCCTGAGGGCCCGGGGCCGTTGTCAGCCGCGCGCACCGGAACGGCGGCGCAGGAGGGCGAAGCCCAGTGCGGCGGCGCCGACGGCCGCGACGGTGCCGCCGCCGGCCAGCATGAGGCCGGAGGAGCCGGTCGAGCCGGATCCGTCACCGGCCTGGGCGGCGCCCTTGGGCACCTCACGGACCTGCGGCGGGCCGCCGACCGCCCCGGTCGTGGGCGGGTGGGTCGGGGTGACCCGGGGGACGGCCGGACCGTCGGAGCCCGCCTTCGCCGAGGGGACCGCGGTGGGCGTGGTACCCGGGGCCGGAGCCCCCGGGGGGACGACGGTGGGCGTGACCGGGGCGTGCGGGGCCGCCGGGGCGACTGCGGTGGGCGTGGCCGGGGCGGGCGCGGGGGAACCGTCGGCCCACGCCTGCCCGCCGGTGAAGGTGGTCAGGAGGGCGGCCCCGGTCAGGGCGCAGACGGCGAGCACGCGGCGGGCGGGGGCACGACGGGTACGGCTGGTCATACGGTTCGCTCCTTCATCGGGACGCTGGTTCCGGCCGGTGCGGCCGGTGCGTCGTGAGTGACGTTAGGAGCGCCGTGTCGCGGTCCCCGGCCGGTCGTGTCACGGCCGCCCATCGTCTGTGTAACGGCCCTCGGGCGCCGGTCGGGTGACAGGATCCGGGGCCGGTGCGGCACGCCAGGACGGGCCCCGGAGGGGTGGATCCCGGAGGTCCTAGGTCGCGCGGTCCACCAAGATCGCAACCAGAGGCGGAAGCCGGGGCCCGGCCCGGTCCGTACCGTGGCCGTATGACCGTTGATCTGGAGAAGTACTTCGCACGTATCGGATGGGACGGCGAGCGGGCGCCCACCCTCGTGACCCTCCGGTCCCTGCACCACGCGCACGTCCTCGGCATCCCGTTCGAGAACATCGACGTGGTCGTCGGCTCGGTCCCCTCGCTGGACCTCGCCGACCTCCAGGCCAAACTCGTCGAAGGCTCCCGCGGCGGCTACTGCTTCGAGCACAACACCCTGTTCGCCGCCGTGCTGGAACAGGTGGGCTTCGAGGTCACCCGGTTGACCGGCCGGGTCCGGCTCGGCGCCCGCCCCGGCGAGGTCCGCCCCCGGACCCACATGGTGCTGGCGGTCCGGGTGCCGGGCGAGGGCGGCCGACACCTGGTCGACGTCGGATTCGGCTCCGCCCGTTCCCTGTTGGAGCCGCTGCCGATGATTCCCGGCCTGGTCCGGGAGGGGCTGGGGCGGTTCAACCGCCTGGTCGTCGAGGAGGAGGACGGCCCCGCACCGGTCTGGGTCCTCCAGGCCAGGACACGCACGGCGGCCGACGCGGCGGACAGGTGGGAGGAGCTGGTCTCCTTCACCCTCGACCACGCTCCCGCCACCGACATCGGGGTCGCCAACTGGCACGTGGCGACCCACCCGCGCTCGCCGTTCCGCCGCCTGTTCGTCCAGCGCACCCACGCCACGGGCCACCTGAGCCTCGACGCGACCACCCTCACCCGCACACGGCCCGACGGGACGACGACCGTGGAGGAGGTCGACGGACCCGACGGGATCAGGGAGTTGCTGGCGTCCGAGTTCGGTATCGCCGCACCGTCCGACATCCGCCCCCAGCGCTGAGAGGGCCGCCACCGGCCGCAGGACCGGCATGAGAAGTCGGCCGGTCCGACTTCTCATGCGGGGTGGGCGGTACGAAATCCGGTGGGCTTGAGGGGCCGGACCTGCCACGATCGCCGGATGGGTGCGTTGGATGCAGTGGCCGGCCGGGTGGCCGGGGGAGCAACCGTCTCGTTCCGTCCGAGCGGATCATCGATGGTCCCGCTGATCCGCAGTCGGCAGCCGGTGACGGTCGCCCCGGTCGACCCGTCGAAGCTGGAGGTCGGGGACATCGTGCTCGCCCGGGTCGCCGGCACGGTGTACCTGCACCTGGTGTCGGCCCTGGACCCGGCCGGGAACCGGGTCCAGATCAGCAACAACCGCGGCCGCGTCAACGGCTGGACCGGCCACGCCCGGGTCTTCGGCATCTGCGTGGCGGTCGACGGCACTCCGCGGTCCGGCACCGTCGGCAAGGTCCGCACGGCCGGCTCCCCCGGCGACCCCTGACCCCGGCCGGGCCTCCGCCCGGACCTCCCCGTCGGCCCGCCGGCAGCCGAACCGCCTTTCACCGGAGCGACGTTGAACTGCGGGACCGGGGTGAGATGCTCGTTCCGGCAGTGGCGCCGACGGGACGGGGAACACGTGGGGATCGCCGAACACCCGGGGGCGAGTGAGGAGCGGGCGCGGCGGCACGCCGACCGCGCGCGGCGCTGGAGCCTCTACGCGCTGGGGCTCCCGGCGGCGGCCGGGTGGCTGTGGGCACTCGGCCTCGCCTTCCTGCCCGCCTCGGTGGACCACCGCACCGGGTCGATGCAGTGCGGTTCGCCCGTGTTCTTCGACGCCGCCGCCCGTCACTACCGGGACGACGACTGCGTCCCCCTGGTGGACCGGCGCATCCACCAGGCGGTCGGGGTGGCGCTGGTGACGCTGCCGGTCTTCGGCGCCTGGCGCGCCGTCGGCCACCGGGCCCGGCGGATCGCGGCGGAGGGGGCGGAGGGGGCCGGGCGGCGGCGCTGAGTCACCGACCACCATCGCGGTAACTTTGGTTTACCGTTCCGGGGTTCGTAAACTATGGTTACCGCATGGCGATGCCCGAGATCACCCCGGAAGAGCAGGCAGACCTCGACAAGGCCCTCTACGAGGCGCTGAATCCCCTGGCCACGGCCATCCGCTCCCGGGAGAGCGGCCTCCCCCCGGAACGCATGTGGGCCTCGGAGCCCGTGGAGGTCACGCTCTCCGTCCTCGCCGCGTGGAAGGTGGTGGACGCCGAGGTCAAGCGCCTGACCGCCCACGCGGCGGCCACCGCCGGTTCCTACGGTGCGAGTTACGAGCAGCTGGGCGCCGTGTGGGGCATCACCCGGCAGGGCGCCCGCAAGAAGTGGCCCGAGGCCGTCAGCCGCCCGGAGGCCCCGAAGGCGGAGCCCCGGGCACTCGAACTCTTCGGTGGAACAGCCCGGTTGACACCGCTCCCGGACGGCGGCTGGCGGTGGACCGGAACGGGTGCGGACGGCACGCCGGGCACCGCCGGCGACGGCGCCCGGTACGCGACCACCGAGGAAGCCGCGGCCCACGCTGGAGCCTTCCTCAAGGACCACGCCCTCGACACCACCGACCGACCCCGACCCTGAAGCCGTCGGCCCCGACCGGTCCCACCGGTCGGGGCCGACGCGCGAACCGGGTGTCAGACGGTGCCGAACTCGCCGGACCGGACGGCGCCGACGAAGGAGTGCCAGGCGTCGGCGGGGAAGACGAGAGCCGGACCGTGGGGATCCTTGGAGTCGCGCACCGGAACGGCCCCGCGGAAGCTCACGGAGACCTCCACGCATTCACCGCCGTTGTTGGAGTAGGACGACGTGAACCAAGACGCGCGGGACAGGTCGGAGTTCATCGGGCAGTTCCTTTCCGCCGTGTGCCTACCTCCGGGGACGCCGCCTTCGACGGCGCTTCAACCGTCTCTCGACCGTACCCGCGCCCTTCCCGGCTGCGACCCCCTGCGCGAGCGTTTCGGTGTCATTCGGCGGGGATGCCGCGGAGGAGGAAGGGGAGGTGGGCGCCTCGGGCGAGGGCGTCGAGGGCCTGGGTGGTGCG
>NZ_JBEXNT010000276.1:0-3682 GCF_040611255.1 Kitasatospora sp. NPDC002965
GGGGCGGGGGGGCGGGCGCGCCACCACCTCCCGGGGGGGGGCCCCCCCCCCCGCCCCGGGGCGGGCCCCCCACGCCCCCACCCTGGTCGTCTCCCTCGGCACCGCCGCCCGCCGCCCCGACACCACCGCCGTCGCGGTCGTCCCCTGGCGCCGCAACGAGCACAGCGCCGTCGCCGGTCTGAAGACCACCTCGTACGCCGAGAACGTCGTCGCCCTCGCCGCCGCCCACCGCGCCCGCGCCTCCGAGGCGATCCTCGCCAACACCGCCGGCCGGCTCTGCGAGGGCACCGGGTCCAACGTCTTCGTCGTGCTCGACGGAACCCTGCTCACCCCGCAGCTCTCCTCCGGCTGCCTGGCCGGCATCACCCGCCGGCTCGTCATCGACTGGTGCGGCGCCCAGGAGGCCGACCTGCCGCTCGACGCGCTCCAGCGGGCCGAGGAGGTCTTCCTGACCTCCACCCTGCGCGACGTCCAGGCCGTCACCCGCGTCGACGGCCACGAACTGGCCGGGCCCGGTCCGGTGACGACCAAGGCGATGGCGGTCTTCGCCGAGCGCAGCGCCGACGACCTGGACCCCTGAGCGCCGCCGGGGCTCCCGGCCCCGCCCACCCCGGCGGGTAGAACACCCGGGCGGCGGGAAGGGACCCCGGCATGACCACCACGCTGCGCCCAGAGGGCCCGGAGACACCCACCGCCGCCGGCGGCCGCACCAGACGCTGGCGGATCTGCGCCAACGGCCGGCCGGTCGGCGCCCTGCGCACCAGCCTCGTTCCACGCGGCGGGCAACTCTGGGGCGAGATAGCCGAGTTGGAGGTGCACGAAGGGCGCGGGCGGGGGCGCGGGACGTTCGGCGCCCTGGCGGCCGAGGAGGTGCTGCGCGGCTGGGGCTGTACCCGGGTGGACGCCGACATCCCCGAGTCCTCGCAGCTCGCGCGCTCGCTCGCGGTCACCCTCGGCTACAGCGAGCGGATGCGGAACATGGCCAAGCGCCTCACCGCGCCGCCCGCGCTGCCGCCCGGCCTCACCGCGCACCCGATCGGCGCGGAGGAGTTCCCGGACTGGCTCGCGGACGCCAAGGAGGGCTATCTGCGCGACCTGGTCTCGTCCGGTCTCGCGGAGGAGCAGGCCCGCGCCAAGTCCGACGCCGACCACCTGAACCTGCTGCCCCTGGGGGCCGGCACCCCCGGTGTCGCGCTGCGCAGGCTGAGGGGTGCCGGGCCGGACCCGCTGGGCTCGCTCTGGCTGGCCCTCCGGGTCCGCGACCTGTCCGACGGCGCGCCGCTGGCCTGGGTGATGGTGGTCGAGGTGGCCGAGGCCCACCGGGGCCACGGCCACGGCCGGGCGCTGATGCTGCTCGCGGAACGGGAGTGCCTGGCCGCCGGGGTCCGCGACCTGGGGCTGAACGTCTTCAGCGGCAACGAGGTCGCGATCCGGCTCTACGAGTCGCTCGGCTACCGGGTGACCAACCGCGTCTACGGCAAGACGCTGATCTGACGCCGGATCCGCCGACGGGCCGTCAGGAGCGCTGCGCCGCCTCGATGACGGCGACGATCCGGTCCAGCAGGCCGTCCTGGCTCCGTCCGCCGTCCAGTCGCTGCCCGGCGATCACGTAGGTCGGCGTGCCCTGCACGCCGATCGCCTTGCCCTCGGCCTGGTCGGCGTCGACGATCAGCATGTGCCGCCCGTCCACCAGCGCGGTGTCCACCTCCTCGGCGTCCACCCCGACCTCCCGCGCCACCTCCAGCAGCACCTCGGTGCCGCGCGACTCCAGCTCCTCGACGCGGGCCAGCAGCGCCTCGACGTACGGCCACCCCAAGCCCTGCGCGAACGCCTCCTCGGCGGCCTCCGCCGCGGCGTAGGCGTGCTTGTGCTTCTCCAGCGGGAAGTGGCGCAGCTCGACGGGGAGCGCGTCGCCGTACCGGGCGCGCAGCGTCCGGACGTCGTCCAGGGCGGTGCGGCAGTCCGGACACTGGAGCTCGCACCAGAACTCGAGACGGGGGAGGGAACCTTCGATCATGCCCCCAGTGTTCCACTAGTGGGCTCCGTGCCGTCCCGGCGGCGGTCGGGTCCGGCCAGACCGGAGCGACGGGAGGTCCGACGAGATGACCAGTTCGACTGACAGGCCGACCGGCCGAGCGGCGCGCGGTGCGCGGGCGGCGGCCGACGACGGGACGCGGCCGTGCTGACGGCGGCGGTGAGCTTCGCGCTGACGGCGGCCGGGGTGGCCGTCGCGGGCCTGCGCGCGTACCGCCGGCGCTTCCTCTCCGCGACCCGTTGGTTCGCGTTCGCGCTGGTGCCGGCCGGTCTCTACCTGACCGGCCTCTTCCCGGTGGCCCGGACCATCGGCAGCGAGCTGGCGGACTGGGCGACGAAGCTGGTCTTCGACCCCCGGGTCTGGACCGGCATCGTGCTGCTGGGCGTCTCGGCCGCGCTGCTGGCCACCACCCGCTGGGCGGGCCGTCGCGGCGCCGTCGCCGAGGGCGGGGCGCGTCCGGCGGCCGGTCCGGCTCCCGCACGCCCGGCCGTCGGCGCGAATCCCGGCGGTGTCACGGGCACCGCGCCGTTCGACCCGGCGAGGCAGGCCGAGCCGCAGGAGCCGGCGAAGCAGCAGAAGCCGGCGAAACAGGCCAAGCGGGACGACGGGCTCGGGGACTTCTCCGACATCGAGGAGATCCTGCGCCGCCGCGGGATCTGAGCGGAAGCGGCCCGCCCGCGCCGGACCGGGTCCCGGTCCGGCGGTTTCGGCCTGCTGTCGGGCCCGTCGCCCGAACGACGGCCCGAACCACCGCCCGCCCCGTTCGGGGCCGGGACCGGCGGTCAGGCCGAGGGCACCGACTCGGCGGACCGCTGGCGCGCCCGGTAGGCGGCGACGTGCAGCCGGTTCCCGCAGGTCCGGCTGTCGCAGTAGCGCCGCGAGCGGTTGCGCGAGAGGTCGACGAAGACCCGTGCGCAGTCCGGTGCCTCGCAGCGGCGCAGCCGCTCGCGTTCGCCGGCGGTGAGGATGAAGGCCAGCGCCATGCCCAGCTCGGCGGCCAGGTGGTCACCGAGCGCGGCGTGCGGCGCGAAGTAGTGGATGTGCCACCCGTGGTGGTCGTGGTTGGTGAGCCGGGGTGTCGTGCCGGCGGCGGCGACCAGGGCGTTCACCAGCTCGGCGGCCTCCTCGGTGGACTCCGTCCCGAAGACCTCGCGCAGCTGCGTCCGCAGCTCGTGCACCCGGCGCAGGTCGCCGTCGGTGAGGGAGTCGACCTCGCTGATCTCCTGGCGGATCACGAAGGCGTCGAGCGCGGCCACGTCGGGCAGCAGCTCGGTGCCGCACACCTCGGGTGCGGTGTTGAGCAGCTCGACGAGGATGCTCAGCGCGCACTCGGTGTCATGGGTGATCAGCACGTGGGGGCTCCTCGCGCGGAGGGGGCCGTCGGCGCCCCGCGACTACGGTCACTCCCAGACCTTACCGGGCCGCGCCGCACACGGTGCCGGCTTCCTTCGAAGGTGCGTACGGATCTCGTCAGTACGGGCGGAGAGAGCGGGCGGGAGGGGGCCGGGAGCGACCGGCGGCCGGCCCGCCCGGAAGACGCCTGCGCCCGGCAGTGAGGCCGGCCACCCCTGCGGGGGGGGGGGCGACCGCGGGGGGGCGGTGGGGGGGGCGGGGCGCCCCCGGAGGGGGGGGGAAGGTTTAACGGCG
>NZ_JBEXNT010000277.1:0-3635 GCF_040611255.1 Kitasatospora sp. NPDC002965
CGGTGCGCTGCGGCAGGGTCCCGCTGTAGTTGTAGTAGCCGTTGTCGGAGGTCCGGCTGGTCGGGACCTGGGCGACGGGGAGGGCGTCGAGGTCCGACCACTTCAGCGGCTTGGTCGGGTCCCAGCTCTGCTTGGTGATGTAGATGGTCTGGTTGCCCTGGTGCGCGGCGGTGACCCGGAACTTGAAGTCGACCTTGCCGGGGGTGACCGCGCTGGCCGGCCAGTCGGCGCGCGGCAGGTCCAGCGCCTTGTACTTGTCGCGGTTGGCGGAGCACAGCTTGCCGTCCGGGATGATGGCCTGGTGGCGGCCGTCCGCGTTGGCGATGTTGACCTCGTTCCAGTCGTACAGCGGCTGGGTGCCGCTCAGGGAGACGAGGTCCTTGCAGATCTGCGACTTGGGGGTCTCGGGGCCCTCCGCGTAGCAGGCCGCGATCCGGCTGACCGGGTTGGTGACGGTGCCGTGAGCGCCGGCGGTGCCGATGCCGGTGACCGAGACGGTGAGGACGGCGGCGCCGATGACGCCGACGGACATGGCGGTTCGCTTCATGGACATGGGGTGGGGACTCCTTGACCGTGTTCCCGGGTCGAAGATGTGGGGGAGTGCCGGACACGTCTGTCCGAGGGGCCCGCCGACCCGGCGCGCCGGCCCCTGAGCTGAGCGTATGATTGGACTAGACCAGCTGGCAATAGGCCGTTCTGAGCCACTTTTTGACGGACTGTAGCCCTGCGAGCAGCACAAAGGCCCGATCGGATGCCGGAGTTAGGCATCCCATCGGGCCCTCTTAAGGTGCGGCCAAGGTTCGGCGGCCGGGCCGCGGGTCAGGGGTCGGTTCGTCCGATGGTGACCGAGCCCGCGGTGCCCGCCTGGATGACGCTGCCCTGCACCGTCCCGCCGCTGATCGCGATGTTCAACGAGCCGGCCGCGGGCTTCGGCAGCCTCGGCCCGAACTCCTCCAGGAGGGCTTCGAGTTCCCGGGCCGCAGCGGGGTTCTCGTGGAGCGCCTCACGGAGCCGGGCGCGCCAGCCGCCGGTCAGGTCCTCGACCGCCCGGGTGTCGCCGGCCTCCTGCGCGCGGGTGACGGCCGCCCTGGAGCGTTCCAGTGCGGCCTCCTCCGCCTCGTCGCCCTCGCCGCGTCCCAGCCACGAGCCGAAGCGCGAACGGGCCTGCGTCCAGAACTCGGTGGCCATCAGCCCGACCAGCGTGCTGGCGCCGGCCGTCACCAACTGCACGACTTCCGCTTCCACGGTCTCCCCCTCCGTCGGCGTGGTCCTCGCATCCGCTCCACGGTAGTGGAACCGGGCCCGCGCGCGAGGCGGAACCGTGCAGCTCAGGAACCCTGCGGCGGGGGTTTCGCCGCCGGGAGGACGCCCCGTGCGACCCCCGCGCCGCACGAGCCCCGCACGACCCGGGAGCCGCGCGACGCGGTCCGTGCGGGGCACGTGCGGTCCGTCCGGACCGGGGACCGGACGGGGTTCAGAGGAAGGTCTGCCGCTCGCCCCGGTAGGTCGGCACGGTGCGCACCACCGCGTCCCCCTCGACCAGGTGCAACTCGGCGAACCGCTCGCACAGTTCGCCCGCCTTGGCGTGCCGGAACCAGACGCGGTCGCCGATCAGCAGGTCGTCGGCGGCCGAGCCGAGCAACGGGGTCTGCACCTCCCCGGCACCTTCCATCGGGTCGTACCGCAGCCCCGGCGGCAGGTACGGCACGGGGGAGCGGTCAGGGCCGGCCGCGCCCGACGCCGGATAGCCGCCGCCGAGGACCGTCACCACACCGACCCCGGGCCGGCGCACCACCGGCTGGCCGAAAAGGGCGGCGGGCCGCCCCTGGAACGACCGGTAGTTGTCGAACAACCGGGGCTGGTACAGCCCGGAGCCGGCCGCCACCTCGGTCACCGCGCGCTCCGCCGCCGTCGACTCGACGCTCCCGGTGCCGCCGCCGTTGACGAACTCCAGCTCGGCGACCCGGCGCAGCAGCCGGACCGCCTCCGCCCGCCGCCCGGCCAGCTCGGTCCGCGCCCTGGTCTGCATCACCCGGACCAGCCGGGAGCGCACCGGGCGCCCGGGCACCGCGTCCCCCACCCCGGCCACGTGCCCCTCGTACGCCATCAGCCCGACCACCCGGAAGCCCCGGCGGCGCTGGACCAGCTCGGCGAAGGCCGCGAGGTCCCCGGGGGCGCGCAGCGGGGAGCGCCGGGCGCCGACCCGGACCCGCCCGCCGAGCAGGTGCAGCGCGGTGTCGAGTTCCAGGCAGACCCGGACCTCGGCGGTGCCCGCCCGGGCCGCGTCGACCAGGTCCAGCTGGGCCGGGTCGTCCAGCAGGACGGTGACGGCGGCGGCGAGCTCCGGGTCGGCGGTCAGCTCGGCGAAGCCGGCGCGGTCGGTGGAGGGGTAGGCCAGGAGGATGTCGCGCAGGCCCGAGCGGGCCAGCCAGAGCGACTCGGCGAGGGTGAAGCTCATCACCCCGGCGAAGCCGTCCGTGGCCAGGGCCCGTTCCAGCAGGGCCCGGCACCGCACCGACTTGCTGGCCACCCGGATCGGCTTGCCCGCCGCGCGGCGCACCAGGTCGGCGGCGTTGGCGTCGAACGCCGCCAGGTCGACGACGGCCACCGGGCCGTCCAGGTGGGCGGTGGCCCGGTCGTACCGGGCGCGGTCGGCCGCCGGGGAGGAGGTCGCGGCGGCGCGGGCAGCAGCTTCGAGGGTGGCCATGGGCGCAGAGTGCCACACCTCACTACCGGCCGGTAGGGGATGGGCCGGGTGTGTCGGGCCGGGTTCCGGGGACCTTCGGTCCGTGGGCGGGGCCCGCACGGTGGCATAGGGTCGGCCGGGTGGACCGCAAGAACATCCCCAACCCCGGATTCGCCGCCGACGACGGCGCCGCAGACCCGGCCCTGGCCGCCGCGCTCGCCCGCTGGTCGCAGGACCGCACGGCCGAGCCGGAGGTGCTCGCGGCGCTCGCGCCCACCCGGCTGATGGTGCCGATCGTGGCGATCCTCGGCGAGGTCGAGCTGGACGAGCACGGGCACCGGCACGAGAAGACCAGCGACATGGCCGTCCCCGTGGTCGAGGCCGCCGACGGCCGTCGCGCCCTGCCGGCCTTCACCTCGCTGGAGACCCTGGCCCGCTGGCGCGCGGACGCCCGCCCGGCGCCGGTGGCGGCCCCGCAGGCCGCGATGGTCGCGTTCTCCGAGCGCGCCGACACCCTGCTGGTCGACCCGGCCGGACCGGTCGCCTTCCGGCTGTCCGGCGCCCGGCTGCGCGCGCTGGCCGAGAACCGGCCCTACCTGCCGCCGGTGGCCGATCCCGAGGTGCGGGAGGCGGTGCGGGCGCTGCTGGCCGCGGAGCCCGCCGTGGTGCGCGGCCTGCTGGCGCCCTACCAGGACGCGGACGGTCTGCTCGCGGTGGTGCTGGACGAGGAGCTGGAGCGTGAGGCGGTCCAGGAGGCGGCCCGGCGGATCGGGCGGGCGGTCAGCGAGGACCCGGTGCTGCGGGTCCGGCTCGACCGGGGCCTGAGCCTGGCGGTGCTGCCCGCGGACGCCGGACTGCCGGGGGAGCCGCTCTACCGGCGGTAGCCGCCGGGGTGCGGACCGGGAGGACGGGCGCCGACGGGCCGCCCGGTGAGGCCCGCGGGAGCGGG
>NZ_JBEXNT010000278.1:0-3589 GCF_040611255.1 Kitasatospora sp. NPDC002965
GGGGGCCCCCGGCCCGGCGGCGAGGGGCCTGGGGGTGCGGGGGCCGGAGGGCTCAGGCCTCGCGCCGGCGGCGACCGCCCGGGCGGGGCGGCGGGGGAGCGTCGGCGGTCAGCTCGGAGCGTCGGTTCCCGCCGTCCCGCTCCAGCGTGCCGACGACGCGGCGCAGCAGGCCGGCCAGCTGCTCGCACTCCTCGTCGGAGAGTGCGCCGGCCACGAACGCCTCCTCCTGGTTGAAGCGCGGGAACAGCTCGGCCATCAGGGACTCCCCGGCGGGGGTGAGCCGCAGCAGCACCATCCGCCCGTCCGACGGGTGGCCGACCCGCTCGACCAGGCCGCGGGATTCGAGCGTGCGGGCGACGCCGGTGAGCGTGCCCTTGGAGATGCCGGCCTCCTCGGCGACGTACCGGGTCTCCATCTCGCCCCAGATCCAGACCACCCAGAGCACCACGAACGAGGTCCAGGTCAGCTGGGCGCCGCGCAGGACGGAGTTCTCCAGGTGCTGGCGGACGGCGGCGGCCGCCCGGTGGATGTTGGAGACGGCGGCCATCTGCGCCCGTAGCAGCGGAACCTGGCCCAGCTTGGCCAGGACGGCCCGCTCGGTCTCCTCGATGGTGCGGTTGGTCACCGGTCGTCCCTCCCCCGCGGCGGGGCCGCGGTTCTGTCGTCGGCCGAATCTAGCGTGCCGGGCACTCCATTTGCACCCGTACGACCTGCGTCCGGGGCTCGGGGGTCCCGGGCCCGGGGGTTCCGGGCCCGGGACGCAGGATCAGCCCGTCGTGGCCGCCGACTCCAGCACGCGACCGCCGTTCCAGACCACGCCGACCTGCCGGTAGTAGGCGGCGATCGGCTCCTCGATCCGCAGCGCGGCCAGCTCCTCCGTGGGCGCCTCGAACAGCTCCAGCTCGGCGCTGCCGCGCCAGGCCGGTCCGGCCTCGAAGGCGGCGGCCCCGCTCTCGACCAGCTCGTCCAGCGCGAAGGCGCCCGGCCGGTCGATGGCCGGCAGCCGGCGGTGGTGGGCCATCGGGTGGCCGTTCACGAAGCCGTTGGTCGGGGACTCCTCCTCCAGCGTGACCACCGCCTGGGCGAGCCGCCGGTCGGCCGCCGCGAGGGTGGCCCCGAACCGGGCGCCGGGGGCGAGCCGGGGCGCCGGGCCGAAGGGGTGCGGGCGGGTCTGGTGGATCGAGCCCAGCTTCTTCGGGTAGCCCTGGTGCAGGCCGCGCGCGATCGCGAAGTCCTTGTCCACCCAGATGTAGACGCAGCGGGAGTAGGTCCGGCCCCGGTAGCTGCAGCGCACCACGGCGAAGCACTCCCGGTACTGGGAGCGGACCGGGTCGAGCAGCTCCGCGCCGTCGGCGGCGCAGGACTGCCAGTCGGCCCAGATCAGGGCGACCGCGCCGGGGTCCTCCTCGGCCGGCGACAGCGGCGCGGGGAGCAGCTCGGCGACCCGGGCCGGGTCGGTGCGGTACTCGATCGTCAGCAGGTCGCCCGAGTAATGCCAGGGCGGGGCCGGGACGAGGGAGGAGCGGCCGGTGGCCGTCCTGGGGTGAAAGAAGCCGTGCACGGTGGCCACGGCACCTCCTGGTTCGGGGTGGCTGGGGCGGGTGGCGGGCGGGTCGGTGGGCGCGGCGGCGGGGGTGCGACCTGCGGGGGTTTCTCGTTTGGGGCCATACGATATGCCGTGACGGGCCGCCTGTCACCCCCCTCCTCCCCGATCGCGCGGATCGGGCCCGGACTCTTGCCGAACGGGGCGCCCGGGCCTAATGTTTGATCCCAAACGAGAGTCCGGGGCCGGTGCTGTCCGCTCGCCCGCCCGGACCGCAGGTGCACTCCCTCCCCCCACGCCAGCCTCACGAGGAGGCCCGCAGTGACCGACCAGGTCGCCACCCCCGCATCCCCCGCCGGGACCACCCCCGACGCCGGGACCGCCCCGGTCGCCGGCCCGAACGCCGCAGGCCCGAGCGTCGCAGGCCCGAGCGTCGCAGGCCCGAGCGTCGCAGGCCCGAGCGTCGCCGAGACGGTCGCCGCGCTCAAGGCCCGGGGCGTCGACGTCGTCCGCGTGACCTACCCGGACCTCATGGGGACCGACCGGGGCCGCGACATCCTCGTCGACGCCCTGCCCGACGCCGTCCACCACGGCCTCGCCTTCTGCCGCGCGATCTACCACACCGGACCGCTCGGCGAGGTCGTCCCGGTCGAGGGCGGCCTGGACGCGGGCCTGCCCGACATCACCTTCCACCCCGACCTCGCCACCCTGGTCCCGCTGCCCTGGGAGCCCGGCGTCGCCTGGTGCCTCGGCCGCACCACCGACCCGCGCACCGGCCGCCCGGGCCCGGAGTCGCCCCGCGAGGTCCTGCACACCGTCACCGAACGCCTCGCCGGGCTCGGGCTCACCGCCGTCGTCGGACCGGAGCTGGAGTACTTCCTCTGCGACCCGGACCCGACCGCGCCGAGCGGCTGGCGGCCCTACGCGGACGCCCCGGGCAACGTCTACGCGGCCGGCCGGCGCGGCGACCCGGACGGCCACCTGCTGCGCACCCTGCGTCAGCTCGGCCGGCTCGGCATCGGCGTCACCATGGGCAACCACGAGTTCTCCGGCGGCCAGTTCGAGATCAACCTCACCCACTCCGAGGCCGTGGACGCCGCGGACCGGGCGTTCCGGTTCAAGGCCGCCGTCAAGGAGCTCGCCCGGGTGGAGGGCCGGCTGGCCACCTTCATGGCCAAGCCGTTCAACGCCGAGGGCGGCTCCGGCTTCCACCTGCACGTCTCCTGCCTCGACACCGCGGGGCGGAACGTGTTCGCCGACCCCGGCGCGCCCGACGGCCTCTCCGCCACCGCCCGGCACGCGATCGGCGGCGTCCTGCGGCACGCGCCCGCGCTGGCCGCGCTGCTCAACCCCACCGTGAACTCCTACAAGCGGTTCGGGCCGGACACCCTGGCGCCCTGGCTCATCGACTGGGGCCTGGACAACCGCAGCGCGATGGTGCGCATCCCGCCGGAGCGCGGCGGCGCGACCCGGCTGGAGGTGCGCCTGGGCGACGCGACCGCCAACCCCTACCTGGCGGTCGCCGGCCTCGTCGCCGCGCTCGCGCTCGGCGTCGAGGACGCGGTGGAACCGTCCGCTCCGCTGGAGGGCTACGGCTACGACGCCGCCAGGGCGCCCGTGCTGCCCGGCTCGCTCGGCGCGGCGCTGGACGCCCTGGAGGCCGACACGGCGCTCTGCGAGGCGCTCGGCAAGGACTTCACCGGGGCCTTCCTGGCCTTCAAGCGGGCCGAGCTGGAGCGCTTCGACCGCTACGTGACCGACTGGGAGTTCCGGGAGTACGGCTACCACCTCTGAGCTTGTCGTCCCACCCTGACGGACCCGCACCCCCGACGGACCCGACGCCCGCCCCGGGCGGCGGGTCCGTCGCCGTTCCCGCAGCTCGCCGCCCCGGGCCGGGCCCCGCCGCCCCCCTCCGGTCCCCCGCCGGCCATCCCCGGTCCGCAGCAGCCGCGGTGGTCCCCGCCGCCCCCCTCCGGCCGTCGCCCGGGAACGCCGCTGCCGCCCCCGGCGGACCCGGGGCGGCCGCGGCGTCGTTCGGCGGGGTGC
>NZ_JBEXNT010000279.1:0-3533 GCF_040611255.1 Kitasatospora sp. NPDC002965
ACCGGGCCCGGAGACTTGCAGTGGGCCAACCTGACCGGCCGTCCGCGCGAGCCGGTCAGGGCCGTGGCGGTCAGGGGTGGGGCACCTCGCGGGGCGGGCGGTACTCAGACGCCGCCCGCGGTGGCGACGTGCTCCGCGGCGGGTTCCTCGTCGACGGCCACCCGGTGGCCGGTGGCGCGCAGTTCGGCGCTCCGGAAGGGTTCGAGCTGCTCGCGGCCGTCCGGCATCACCTGGTGGTACCAGTGGCGCAGCAGCGGGTCGGGCTGGTCGGTGGCGTAGAAGGAGTTGTGGACGACGCCCCGGGCGCCTACCAGCGCCTGCTCTCGGGCGGTGGGGCCGTCGAGGATGGTCACGACGTCGCCGTTGGCGAAGGGGGGCGCGGTGGCGGCCTCCTCCTCACCGACCTCCGCGCCGCGGACCGCCGGGTGGAGGAAGACGTCCCCGCGCGCCGTACGTTCCCAGCGGGGCCAGTCGCCGTGCTCGTCCGGGCGCAGTCCCAGGGCGAGGAGGCAGTGCGTGGTGGAGGCGGAGGGGGTGAGTTCCACGTCGAGGAGGAGCAGGGAGGGGGTGCGCCAATGGGGTCCGCGCGAGGTGACGGTGACGCGGCCGAGGGGGGCGAGCGCGTCGGCGACGGCGCGGGTCAGCCGCGGGCCTTCCTCGGTGGGGGCCTCCAGCCGCAGGTTCATCCAGACGAGGCGGTGAGGGGCCAGGGGCATCGTTCGGTCGCTTTCCCGAGTCGGTGGTCGAATCGTGCGCGGATTCTACTGGTGTCGGTCGGTGCCGCCACCGGCCCGGCGGGGGTGCCGGGGCCGGTGGCGGCGGGCGGGTTTCGTCTCAGTGCGTGACGTAGCCGTAAGGGGAGATGTTGGCGTGTTCGAAATCCTTGCCCTGGTTCTTACCGCTGGAGAAGATGGAGAACTTCGTTCCCTTCTTCACCTGGACATCCCATTCGTCCTTCCCGTCGTCCGCCTTCTTCCAGAGATTTCCGTAGGCGTCCCTGAATCCGCCGCCCCTTTCGGGCTTTCCCATCCAGCCCTTCGGCGGGACGAAGGGCACGGGTCCTTCGAGGTCGGTGGGCAGGTTGTGCCTGATGGCGGCGGACCGGGAATTCGCGGTGTATCCCTTCTTGGCGTCGCGGGCGAGTGTGTTGAGCGTGGCCACGCCGTCGCCGAGCTTGGCCGGTGAGACGTGTTTGAGGCTCTGTGCGGCCCACTTCACCCAGTCCAGGTCGGTGGCCCGCTTCGCGATGTGGCTGTTCTTCCCCAGGAGCTTCGCGATCTTGGCCGGCTTGGAGAGGTCACCGGCGAACGGGATGATCGCGACCGCGGACAGGCCGGCACCCGCGAAGTCGCCGCGGAAGAGGCTGAGGAGGCCCGAGGCGCCGTCACTGATCGGTGTGGGGTCGAAGATGCCGATGATGTCGAGGGCCAGGGTGGCGGCGTCGGCGGCGGACAGTCCGCCTTCGAGGTCCATCGGCTCTTCCGGGTGCGCCGGCTCGAACTCGTCGCCCGGGCCGGTGCCCGGGTCGCCGGGGGTGCCCGGCGAGGTGGGCGCGGTGGCGTTGGCCCTGGCCTCCTGCTGGGCGAGCGTGATGGCGTGGCCGAAGGCCTCGCCGGCCAGGGTCAGGGCCTCGCCGGCGCTCTTGCCCGCGGCCACGGCGGAGGCGTACGCGCGCGACGACGACTCGTAGGCGGCGCGGGCGGAGGCCGCGGCGGTGGCGGCGGAGTTCGCGGCGCGGTGGGCGGACCGGGCCGCCTGGGCGGCCGAGCTGTTCGCCGACGCGGCCGCGTTCCTGGCCCGGGTGGCCGATTCGGCGGCCTGGCGCGCGGAGGCGTCGGCGGACCTGGCCGCGTCGGAGGCCTGGTCGGCCGCCTGCTGTGCGGTCTGCGCGGAGGCGGCGGCCTGGGCCGCGTAGCCGGTGGCCTCGGCGGCGGCGCCCCTGGCGGTGGCGGCGGCCTCGGCGGCCTGGGCCGCGTTCTGGGTGGCGGTGGCGGCGAGGGCCTTGCCCTCGGCGACCAGGCGCCGGATGCCGGCGACGTGGACGGCGTCGTCCTGGTCGCGGGTGGCGGCCTTGTGCTGGACCTCGGCGACGAAGTCGCGCAGGAGAGGGGCGGGTCCGGCGAGGGCGACCTGGGCCGCGGCCCTGACGCGCGGTCCGGCGGTGGCCGAGAGCCTGAGCGCCTCGACCTTGTCGTCCTCCTCGCGGGCCAGGTGCTGGCCGGTGGCGAGGAAGACGCGGAACGCCTCGGTGGAGTTGGCGTCCAGGGCGGCCGATCCGGCCTCCTTGACGGCCTTTCCGCCGCTGTTCATCAGGGCGAGGATCTGGACGCGGTAGTCGTCGGTCAGGACGGTGTGCCGGCCGGTCTCCAGGAAGGCCGCCTGCTCGCCGGGGCCGGTGTCCAGCGCGGCGAGGGCTGCCGCCTTGAGCGCGGGGGTGCCGCTCGCCGCGAGGGCGGCGATCTTGGTGTAGTCGTCCTGGGCGGCCGCGGTGCTCCGACCGCCGGCGAGCCACTGCCGGACGTCGGTCTCGGTGCCGGCCAGGGCCGCCTCGGCGGCACGCTCGGTCCACGGCGAGCCGGTCTCCAGCAGACGCAGGGCTGCCTTGCGGCCCTTGACGAGGACGGTCTCGGTGGGTGCCGCGGGGGCGGTGGCCTCGGCGAGGAGCTGCTTGGTCTCCTCGTCCTGGCGCAGTGACTCGGCGCGCTCGGTGGCCTGCGCGGACTGCTGCTCGACGTACTGCTGCTTCCGTTCCTCCGCGTACTGGACGGACAGGTCGCGGTCGCTCTCCAGGGCGACGGTCTCGGCCTGGCGGGCCGTCTGTTCGACCTGGTCGGCCTGGTTCGCGGCGGTGGTGGCCTTCTCGGCGGCCTGGACGGCGGCGTTGGCGTGCTCGGTGGCGAGGTTGGCCCAGTTGCCGGCCTGGCCGGCGTGGTCGGCCGCGTCCTGGGCGGCCCGGGCGGCGGCGTTGGCGTGCGCGGCTGACTCGTTGGCGGCGGTGCGGGCCTGCTGGGCGGCGGTCAGGGCCCGGCCGGCCATCGCCTTGGCGGTGTTGGAGGCCGCGGTTGCGGTGGCGGACAGGCGCCGGGCCTTGGCGGCGGCGGCGTTCGCGCGGTTCGCCTGGGCCTGGGCGACCGCGCTGTTGCCGCCGGCGGCGGTGGCGGCGGTGGCGGCGGCGGCAGCGTGGGAGCCGGCGTCGAGTGCCTCGCCGACGGCGGTCAGGGCCTCGTTGAGGGCGCCGATGGCCTGGAAGACGGACTGGGCCGCGTTGCCGGCGCCGACGGCGGCGTCGCGGGCGGTCTGCGCGGCCGCACGGGCGGCGGCGGCCTGGTTCTGGTCCTGGGCCGCGGCCATTAATCCAAATTTCCCCAGAAGAAGGACTTTGTAGTCCGCCGGCAATAGTAAGTAAGGTACTTTTCCCAGAACCTGAAGGGCCAATGATTGCCACAAACTCACCCTTATCAACAGAGAAATTAGTTTCTTTTAAAGCCTCTATTGTTTCATCCCCATCCTTAAAAGATTTTTTGACATTTTTT
>NZ_JBEXNT010000280.1:0-3456 GCF_040611255.1 Kitasatospora sp. NPDC002965
CGCGGGCCGCGCCGTGCGCTGCCCGCGGGCGAGGCCGGCGCGCCCGTCCCGGCCGCCGGGACCGCCCCGCCGCCCTCCACGTCGGCACCGTCCACCGCGCTGTCGCCCTCACCCTCACCGTCGGCGGCCCCGGTGCCGGCGCCCTCCGTGCTCCGCCCGGTCGGCCCGCACTTCGTCATCGCCCCGGCCACCGCCCGCGACGACGAGCTGTCGGCCGCCATCGGCGCGCTCCGGCCCGTCCCGGACGCGGTCGTCGTGGTCGCCGCCGCCCCCGACTCGGCCAAGGTCCTGCGCGACCGGATGGCGGACCTCGGCGTGGTCGCCCGGGCCCGCGGCGCCGGCAGCCTGGTCCTCGCCGCCTCCGGGCTGGCCGCGCTCGCCCCCAACGGCCGCCGTCCGGCGGAGATCGTCGCCGAGCGGGCGGGCCTGCCGGTCGTCGCGCCGGACGGCCTGGTGGAGATCACCCCCGCCGGGAACCTCAAGGTCACCAGCCCCGAGGGCGCGACCGAAGCCGCCTCCTGGTGGCGGTGCGAGGCCGGGGCACCGCCCCGCCGGGTCCGCGAGACCATCGGCGCCGCGACAGCGGTCGGGAGCCCGACCACCGCCGCCGGCGCCGCACCCGCCGTCCCGCACGGTCCGGCCGGACGCGCCGACGGTCTCACCGCCGGGTCCCGGGGCGACGCCGTCCGGATCCTCCGGCTCCCCACCGGCTTCTGGCTCACCGACCCGGCGTCCCGGACCGGCGGGCCGCTCCCCGACCTCGGGCTGGCCGCGGCGCCGCCCGGCCACACCGTCCTCCTGATCGGCACCCCGGACCGGCCCGTCCTGCTGCCGGACGACTTCGCGGACGCCGTGCTCTCGCTGCCGCTGGGCACCGACCGGCCGCTGGTCAGCGCCCCGTGGGCGGCCCCCGACCAGCTGGCCGCGCTCACCGGCGCGCTGGCGGCCAGGACGGCCCGGCCGGTGCAGGCCGCGATCGGCCTGCCCGTCCTCGGCCCGGGCGGCCCCACCTCCCGGATCCTGGACCGGCACGGCCGGGCCGGCTGGGAACCCTTCCTGCTGCGCCTCGCCACCGCCCCCGGCCGCCCCACCACCCCCGCCGCGTGGCGCAACGGCGGCGCCGACTGGAAGACCGCCGGTCCGGCGGTCTTCGAGGCGTTCCCCTTCTGGGTCCTGGAGGCCGTCCCGGCCGGTCTCTGGCTGCGCCCCGAACCGCCGCACGTCCTCACCCCCCGGTTCCGGCGGCCCGAGCCGGCCCGCCCGCTGCTGATCGTCGGGGAGCGCGACCGCCCGATCCCGCCCGACGTGTTCGAGGAGCTCGGCGCCCTGCTCGACCGGCTCCCGGCGGTCGGCGCCGAGGGGTTCGGGCTGCTGGCGCACGGTCTGCTGGAGCCGTCCGCCGAGCGGGTCGCCCGGTTCGTCGCCCGGATGCACGAGCTGGACTGGCTCGGGGCGGAGCAGCCCCTCACCGGGCCGCCCGCCGTGGCACCCGTGGCCTACGGGATCGGCGGCACGGGTCGCCCGCAGCGACCGGCCACGGCCGCCCGCCCGGAGTGGCTCGCCGCCGGACCGGCCGGCACCCCGGCCGTTCCCGGCCCCACGGCGACGGCCGCCCTCGGGCCCGCCCCGGCGGCGGTGCAGGCCGGCCCCGAGCCGCTCACCGGCTCCGAGGCGCCGGTACGGCCGGAGGCGGCGGGACCGGCGCCCGCCGAGTCCGAGCCGGTGGCGCCCGCACCCGTCCCCCTGCCCACACCCGTCCGGGCCACCTCCGCTCCCGCCACCGGCACCTCCGCCGCGGTGGCCCCCTCCCGCCGGACCTCGTCCTCGACCGGCGACCCGGCCCGGGACCCGGCCGCCGGTCCGGTCGGCGACCCCGCCGGGTCGGCGGCCGGCGGGAGCGGCACCGCCGCTGCCGTGGCGGGCTCGAACGCCGATCCGTGGCCCCGGCCGGCCGAACCGCTCACCCGCACCGCGACCAGCGGTGGCACCCCGGGTCTCTTCCGGGTTCCGGAGGTCCCTCCGGTCGAGCCGCCCACCGGGCCTGACGAGGACGGGCCGGACGAGGACGGGCCGGACACCACCGCCGTACCGGAGCCGGACGAGCCCCTGGGCCGGACCGAGGACCCGCCGGCCACCGCGGAACCGGGCGAGGGGGCGTCCGCTGCCGAGTCGTCCGCCGGCGAGGCGGCCTCCCCGGTGGTGCCCGTCGGCGGACCCGAGGGCACCGAACCGCCCCGCGCCGGCCTGCCGGAGTCCGCCGCCGAGGCCGGGCCCGAGGCCGCGCCCGAGGCCGGACCACCCGCCGTCCCGCCCCCCGGCAGCACGCCCGAAGGCACACCCGAAGGCACGCCTCCCGGCGGCACGACGCCCGAGGCGCCCGTCGGCCCTCCGCCGGCCCGGCTCTTCCGCCCCGACGAGTACCCGCCCCCGGTCACCGCCAGCTCCCCCGCCGACCGGGACGCCGTCCGCACGCTGCTCGGCGAGCACTACCACCGCTGCACCGGCCGCCTGGAACAGCTCGCCACCCGGCTGCCCGGCCTGCGGTCCACCTCGAAGGACGACCTCAAGCCCGACCTGGCCGCCGTCCTGCTCCACCACGACGGCGCGGGCATCCCCGCGACACGCGCGGACCTGGTGACCGCCGCGCGCTCCGGCGACCCGGCGCTGAGGCCGTTCCTCCGATGCCTCGGCTCCGGCCTGCGGCGACTCCCGAGCCACCACGGCGCGGTGCTGCTCGGCGCGGACCCCGCGCTGGACCCGGAGTCCGTCCTCGCCCTCTATCCGGCCGGCCTGGAGTTCCGGGAGCCCGCGCCGCTGGCCGGACTGGCCGCGGCCGGGGCGGAGCTGCCGGGTTGCTCCGTCGAGTTCCTCGTGTGGTCGGCCACCGGGCGGCGCACCTCCGTCTTCGACTCCGGCGACGGGCTGCCGCAGGCGGTGTTCGCGCCCGGTACGGCGTTCACCGTCGTCGGCACGGTGGCGGCCGAGGCCGACCGGCCGGCCGGCGTCCTCCTGCGCGAAACCGGCGGCGACCCGGCCGAGCGCGATCGCAGCGCCCTCACCAGGCTGCGGTCGTGGCTGGAGCGCCGTGCGGCGATGCCCCCGGCCGAGCGGCCCCGGGCGGAGTCCCCCGAGCGTTTCCTCCTCACCCCGGGGGTCGAGCCGGAGGCCGGTGCCCGCCGGCCGTCCGGGCACCCCGGCCCCGAGTACCCGGACGGCGAACTCCCCGACCCCGCCGAGCCCGTGGGCGCCGCCGGACCTCCGGAGGCCACCGCACCGCGGTGAACCCGGCGGCGCCCGGCACCCGTTCCCCAGGCGGACGCCACCGGCGCCCGCCCGACCCGCGGCCGCCCCAACCCCCCCCCCCCCCCCACCCCACGCCCCCCCCCCCCCCACAAACCCCCACACACCCACCCCCCCCCCCCCCACCCCCGCCCCCCCCCCGCCACCCCGGCCCCC
>NZ_JBEXNT010000281.1:0-3247 GCF_040611255.1 Kitasatospora sp. NPDC002965
GAGCGAGCGGCCCCGGGTCGGCCGGTCCGGCCGGGCCCGGTACCGGGGACCGGCGCCGGTGGCGACCGCGCGGTGCGCCGCCGCCGCAACCGGTGGCGCTCGCGCTGGTCGTCCGAGCCGCCGACTTCGCCGACCTGTCCCGGCACGGCCTCTTCGGCGACCTGCCCTTCCGGGCCTACCTGAGGCGTGCGGCGGTCCAGCTCCGGGCGCTGTACGGCCAGGGTCTGGAGGTGCACCTGAGGGTGTTCGACCCGGCCGACTTCGAGGACTACTGCGAAGCGCTCGGCTTCGACCCGGCGGACGCGGCGGCCCGGGTCGCGTACGCGGCCGATCCCGAGCTGGCGGGGGAGCCGTTCGTCTACGCGGGCCAGCGGCTGGTGGCGCTCCTCCCCGAACTGGCCGACGACCACCGGGCCAGGGTGCGGATCTCCGTCGCCATGGCCGCGCTGCTGTCGGCGGTCGGCGAGGGGCCGCCGGCGGAGCGGCGGTCGGCGGCGGTGACGAGGTACGCCGTCGGCGTCCTCCTCGCGCTGGCCGAGGGTGCGGGCGAGGGCGTCCACCTCGTGACGATCCGCTGCCACGGCCCCGAGGACGGCGAGGAGCTGTCCTCGGCGGCGGACGTCCGGGTGGAGCGCGGACGCCTCCGCGCGGGCGGGCGGGACACCGAGGCGTTCTGCGTGACGCTGGCGGCGGGTGTGGCCGGCGGCGGCGCGGGCGCGATGGTGCTGCACGGCGACCCGGCGGCGCCCGGAGGCCAGACGGTGCGCGGCTGGGCGCTCGACGGGGGCCGGCTGCGGCCGATGACCGTCCGGGAGGTGCTCGACTCGCTCGCGGACGACGTCGGCCGGGGCATGCCCTTCCCGCCGGCGGCGGTCCCGCTGCCGGGGTTCCCGCTCCCGCAGGCGCCGCCGGAGGGCCCGGATTCCTCCGCCGACCCGCCGCCGGGCGGCCCGGGCGCGCCCGGCGGACGGCCTACCGGCGCGCGGCCCGGGGAGGGCGGTGGGCCCTTGGGCTGACCTGCCCTTTCGGTCCGGCGCGTCCACCGAGCGGCGCTGGGGACTGTTCATCGACCGCCTGTTCGGGGAAGATTTCGGGGAAGATCAACAGTGGGAACGGCCGGTGCCCCACGCCGCCGACCCCGCCGCTCAGCCCCGAACCGCGCGCACTGCGGGTCCACCCCGCGCCCCGTCGGTCCGGCGAGCCCGAGACCGAAAGGGGGGGCGCATGAGCCGGATCGAGTTCAGCGCGGAGGTCGCCGAACTGCTCGGGAAGGTGCGCCGTCGCCCCACCGCGGGGTGGCCGTGGCGGCCGGGCGAGCGGGTGCCCGCCGGGCTCCCGGTCAAGCAGTCCTGGGGGTGGCTGTTCGCCCCCGACGGCCGGGTGCTGACCCTGGTCAACCCCAAGGACGGCATCGTCTCGCTCCCCGGCGGGTCGCTGGAACCGGAGGACGCCGGCGACCCGGGCTCCGCGCTGGCCCGGGAGGCGGCCGAGGAGGCCCAGGCGCTGATCGGCACGCCGTACTACCTCGGCTACCTCTACGACCGGGTCGGTTCGGCCAACGGCGGGCACGAGTGCGCCCGCGTCCGGATGGCCGCCGCGCTGCGGGCGGTCGGCCCCAGCGCCCCGGACCCGGCCTCGGGGCGGCACTACCGGCGGCTGCTGGTCGCGCCCGGTCTCGCGGTCGAACTCCTCGGCTGGGGTGCGCCCGGGCTGCGCCAGGCCCGGGCCGCCGTGGCGACCGCCGTCCGGAGGCTGGGGGTGCCGGCCGCTGCCAACGAGGCCATCGAGGAGCTCCCGGTGGAGGGCTGCGAGGTGTTCCCCGGGGTGAATCCGGGGGCGTGAATCCGGGGGCTCGGGCCTTGGGCGCGGGCCTTGGGCGCGGGACCGCTCCGCGCCACCGAGCCCGGGTCGGACCGAAGGATCGCTGACCGACCGTACGGGCACTGGTGGCCGACGCGCCTGATCGTCCGTCGGCCGGTCGAACGGAGACCGCCCACAGGGGTGCGGTGACCTGACGTCGGGTCTTCACACCGCCGTCGTCCCCCCGTCGTCCCCGGCACGGCGCGTCGACGACCCGGGGCGCCGTGCCCCGGAGCCGCCCTCGTGTCCCCCGAACGGGTAGTCCGTCGCACCGGCGTGCACGTCGCACTTTCCGTCGCCGGCGCGGCAGTTCACTCCATCGTTGTCAGACCGACTGTCAATTGCCTTGGCATGAGCGCTTCCCGCGGTACCTACCGCCTGGTATCAAATGATGTGACGCACGTCACTCCCAGGAGGTGTCATGCTACGTCCTGCCCGTGCCATGTCCGTCGCCACCCTCGCGGCGTTCCTCTCCCTGACCACCCTCTTCACGGCTTCCTCGGCCCAGGCCGCCGGCGTCAACTACGTCGCGCTCGGCGACTCGTACGCGTCCGGCCTCGGGGCCGGCAGCTACACCGGCGAGAGCGGCAACTGCAAGCGGAGCACCAACGCCTACCCGTACCTCTGGAAGAACGCGCACGCGCCGTCCTCCTTCGCCTTCGTCGCCTGCTCGGGCGCCAAGACCGGTGACGTGCTCAACAGCCAGCTCTCGGCGCTGAACTCGGGCACCACGCTGGTGAGCATCAGCGTCGGCGGCAACGACGCTGGCTTCGCCGGCACCATGCAGACCTGCGTGCTGGACTCCGAGAGCGCGTGCCTCAACGCCGTCGCCACCGCGAAGAACTACGCCACCACCACGCTTCCCGGCAAGCTCGACCAGGTCTACGCGGCCATCCACGCCAAGGCGCCCAACGCCAGGGTGGTCGTCCTGGGCTACCCGCACCTCTACAAGGTCGGCGGCAACTGCATCTTCGGCATCGGCGACACCAAGCGGGCCGCCATCAACGGCGCCGCCGACGTCCTCGCCGACGTGCTCGCCAAGCGCGCCGCCAACGCGGGCTTCGCCTTCGGTGACGTCCGCTCGGTGTTCCGGGAGCACGAGATCTGCGGCTCCTCCACCACCTGGCTGAACAGCACCACCCTGCCGGTGGAGGAGAGCTATCACCCGAAGGCCTCCGGCCACTCGGGCGGCTACCTGCCGGTCTTCTCCGCCCAGGCCTGACCGCCCGTCCGGCCGACCGCCCACCGCGCGGCGCTCACCCGCCCACCGCGCGGCGCCCGCCGGTCCCGCCGTCGACCGCTGGTCGTGGGTGCGGCGGGTCAGGACTGCTCGACGGTCGCGCACGGCGAATCCGTCCGGGTCGCGCACGGGGCTCGGCCGGCTGGT
>NZ_JBEXNT010000282.1:0-3119 GCF_040611255.1 Kitasatospora sp. NPDC002965
GCCGTCCCCGACCCCCGAGGTCGCGGACGGCTCCCGGCCGGGGCCCGGGCCGTTGCGCGCGGTCCACCGGGCCGGCGCGGCGCGGGATCAGCCTCCGCGCAGGGCCTTGTCGACCGTGCTGTCGATGCTGCGCAGCGCCTGGTCGACGGGCGTCCGTCCGTCGACGCCGGCCGTCACCTCGGACTTCTGCGCCTCCCAGCGGGCGGCGAAGCCGTAGCGGTCCTGGAGCAGCAGGTCCGCGGTGCTGCGGTCGAACTGGGCCATGATCGGTGCCCAGCTGGGGTCGGTCTGGTAGAAGGCGTCGACGGTGGCCTTGGTCTCGCGCGGCACCTTGGCGGTGTCGTACGGGAAGATCCCGTGGAACTCCATGAACTGGGTGCTGACCGAGGGGGAGGCGAGCCAGCGCATGAACGTTCCCGCGGCACCCGGGTCGGGGAGGTCCGAGCGGGCCACCAGGCTGTGGCCGCCGACGGCCGAGCAGCCGCTCTTCGGGCCGACCGGCATCGGGGCGGCGGCCCACTTGCCGTTGGTCCTCTCGTTCCCGGCGGCGATGTCGGAGATGACGCTCTGGTAGAACGAGAACATCGCGACGTCGCCGTTGATGAAGCCGTTGAGGGCGCTGACACCGGGCGTGGAGATCTTCTCGGTGTAGAAGGACTTCATGTACTCCATCGCGGTGCGCCCGGCCTCGGTGTTCTGCGTGGAGGTCCTGAAGTCGGACGAGACGAGGCTGCCGCCGGCCTGGCAGAGGAAGCTCTCCCAGGTGGGGTTGATGGCGTTGAGGTGGTCGTCCATGCCCTTGAACTGCCAGCCCGTCACCTTCTTCCCGGACGCGGCGGAGCGGGCGCCGACGGCGGCGGCGGTGGACTTCAACTCCTCCCAGGTGCGGGGTGGTTCGTTGAAGCCGTACTTCTGCAGGATGTCCTTGCGGTAGAGCAGGACGTTGACGTCGAAGTACAGGGGCGCGCCGTAGAGGCGGCCCTGGTACTCGTTGACCTTCGCCAGGGGCCGGAACCGGCCCAGGTCCTCGGGGGTGTAGCCGAGGGTGTCCAGCGGGGCCAGCTCGGCGGCGGTCAGCAGGTCGAGTTCGAGGCCGTTGTTGGCCAGCCAGACGTCGGGGCCCCGGCCGCTCCTCACGGCCTTCTTGATGGTGTCCCGGCCGGTCTGCCAGTCGAGCACGGTGAGCTCGACGGTCACCCGGCTCTGCGAGGCGTTGAAGTCCTCGATCAGGTGCTTGAGGTTGTTCGGCCGGCCGATCCAGAACGGCATGGTCCAGAAGGTGACCGTGGTGCGCCCGGGTGCCCGGGCCGGGGGGTCGGGGGCGCAGGCCGCGGCGGTCAGGGCCGTGGCGGCGGCCAGGGCGGTGGAGACGAGTCTGTGGGGCAGGGACGTCATGGGGGTGGAACTCCTCGGGTGGCGGAGTCGGAACCGATGGCGCAGGGTATTCGATATACGAAACGGCTTCCAGGGGGCTGACCGTTTCGTTTCGCGACCGGTAGCTCCGAGTGGTTCCCGTGCGGCCCCTCCCTGCGGAGCCGCCCTCCCTGCGGAGCCGCCCTCCCTGCGGAGCCGCCCGCCCCGCGGGCGCCGCCGCGAGCCCTTCCTGCGGCCCTCGCCGCAGACCCCCGCGGTCCGCCCGTCAGACGACCAGCTCGGCCCAGACCAGTTGGCCGGCGGCGGTGTGCCACGCGCCCCATGCGGTGCTGAGCGCGGCGACCAGCAACAGTCCGCGCCCGCCGCAGCTCTCCAGGGCGTCCGGCCCGGTCGTCGCGGCGACCGCGGGTGGATCGAAGCCGGGGCCGTCGTCCTCCACCTCCAGCCGGACCACGCGCGGCCCGGTGCCCGTCCCGCGCACCGAGAGGGTGGCGCGGGCGCCGGTGCCGCCGTGCCGCACGGCGTTGGTCGCGAGTTCGGTGGCGACCAGGGCGAGGTCGTCGGCCAGGTGGGAGAGGTGCCAGTCGGCCAGCAGGGCGGTGACCCAGTGGCGCAGCCGGCCCGGGGCGAGGTCGTCGTCGGCCAGCTCGCACCGCCGGGACCGCGGTTCGGTGGCCGGGCGTGGGGTGCCGGGCGTGGGTGCGGTGAGAATGCGAGGCATCGGTGCTCCTCGACTCGTGGGGGACGGTGCGCGCCCGGCGGGGGCGGCGCCCGCGCATCGGCCGAGGGGAAGCCTCAGGTCGACAGGCTCGAATTTAGTATACGAAATGCCTTCAGGCAAGACTGTTCGGAGAAATCGGACAGGACCGCTGATCGGGCGCGGTGGGAAAGGTTTGGCGCAGGAGCCCCGGAGTCCATGGATATCGCATACGATGAACGAATGGGACAGAGCAGCTGGGCGGAGCGCATCCCCGCCGTGAAGAGCAAGGCCGATCTCGCCTACGAGAGTCTGCGCAGTGCCATCGCCCAGGGCGACCTCAAGGCCGGCGAGCGGATCAACATGGACGAACTCGCCCGGAGCTTCGGGGTCAGCAAGATCCCGATCCGCGAGGCGGTGAAGCGGCTGGAGTCGGACGGGCTGCTGGTGTCCAGGGTGCACGCCGGGGTCACCGTGGCCGGCATCGACGTCACCGAGATGCGCGGCGTCTTCCTCGCCCGTGAGGCCATCGAGGCGCTGGTCGCCGAACTGGCCGCGCAGCGGATCGACGACCGGCAGCTCGCCGAGCTGGAGGACGTCCAGGAGCGGATGCGCGCGGCGCTGGAGCGCGACGTCACCGGGGAGATGGCCGAGCTGAACTCCCGCTTCCACCAGCTCCTCGCGGAGGCGGCGGGCTACCGGGTCCTGGGTGACCTGACCGAGCAGCTGCTGATGACCATCCGCCGCTACCGCATCACGGCGCCGCTCGGCGAGCGCAACTGGCGCTCGGTGGTCGACGAGCACGACACCCTCGTGGCGGCGCTGCGTCGGCGCGACCCGGAGGCGGCGTCCGGCGCGGCCCGCGCACACATCAGCTCCCAGGCGGCGCACGAGGTCGAGCAGGGGGGTGCCGAGGGGGAGGGCGCCGGGACGAAGGGCGCCGGACCGCAGGAGGGGTGAGGGCGGGGCGGCCGTCGCCCGGCGAGGGGCGGCCGACGCAGCGCCGCCACGAGGGTGTCGTGCTCGTCGACCACCGAGCGCCAGTTGC
>NZ_JBEXNT010000283.1:0-3071 GCF_040611255.1 Kitasatospora sp. NPDC002965
CCCCCCCCCCCCCCCCCCGGCCGGCCCGGCGGTCCCGGAGGGCCGGGGACGGGCGGACCGGGCGGGCCGGGTGCGGCGGCACCGGCCGGTCCCCCCGTCCCGCCGCTCGCCGAGGTGCTCGGCCGGGTGTACGTCGACACGGCGACCCCGAGCCTGCGCGCCATCGCCGCCGCGGTCGACGCCTTCGGGGTCGGCAACGTCATGTTCGGCACCGACTCCCCGCCGATGAGCGCACCGCTGGACGCCTCGCTCGCCCGGCTCGACGGGCTCGGCCTGGACGCCACCGCGGTCGCCCGGATCCGGCACGGCAACGCCGCCGAGCTGTTCGGCCTGGCGCCCGCCGCGCCGGACCGCACCTGAACCCGGCACATCCCGAGCGGACCCGGGTAGCACCGGGCCCGGACTCACCCCGACCCGCCGGCGCCGCCCGCGCCACGGCACCGCAGCGGTCCCGGCTCCACGCCGGATCCGGGACCGCGCCGGGACCGCGCCGGGACCGCGCCGGACCGTGTTCCGCGGTTCCGCGCCGGCACGACCCACCGGGAACCACGCACCAGGAACCCACCGGGAACCACGCACCGGGAACCACCCACCACGGGGGCCAGGGGCCACGCGCCTGGAACCACCACCGACAAGCGACAGGGAGGTGCCGTCATGACGGCAGCCGCACCGACCGACCCGCCGGGCCCGCCCGCCGGACGCCCGGGCGGCGGACCGCCCCCGGGCTTCGCCGGCCCACCCGGCGGACGCCCGGGCGGGCCGCCACCGGGGGTCTTCGGCCCGCCCGGCGGAGGACCGCCCGGCGCGGGAGCGCCCCAGCCCGCACCCGAACGGGTCCCCGCCGACCGGCAGTTCGCCGGCAGCCGGGTCCTGGTGGTCGGCGGCTACGGCAGCATCGGCGCCGCCGTCGCCGAGGACCTCGCCGCCCAGGGCGCCCGGGTGGCCGTCGCCGGCCGCTCGCTGAAGAAGGCCGAGGAGACCGCCGACCGGCTCGCCCCGCTGGCCGCCCGGGGCGGGGAGGTCGTCGCCCACGCCGTCGACGTCGCCGACCGTGCCGACGTGGACCGGCTGGTGGACACCCTGGTCGCCGGCTGGGGCGGCATCGACGTCCTGGTCAACTGCGCCAGCGCGCTGGTGACGGTCGGCGCCGAGACCATCTCGGAGGAGGACTGGCGCACCATCGTCGACACCAACCTGCTGGGCGCCTTCTGGCTCTCCCAGTCGGTCGGGCGGGCGATGATCGCGGGCGGCGGCGGCCGGATCGTCCATCTCTCCTCCGTCCGCGGCAAGTTCGGCGCACGGCGCGGCTTCAGCGCGTACGGCGCGAGCAAGGCGGGCCTGGACCTGCTGGTCAAGCAGCTGGCCGCCGAATGGGGCCGGCACCGGATCGCGGTGAACGCGGTCGCTCCCGGCTTCGTGCGCACCGACTTCGTCCAGGAGAACGCCCAGAACCCGGAGTTCATGAGGATGGTGATCGGCCGGATCCCGCTGGGCCGCACCGCCGAGCTGCACGAGGTCGCGGACGCCGTGACCTTCCTCGCCTCACCGCGGGCCGGATTCATCTCCGGCCAGGTGCTGTACGTGGACGGCGGCGTCACCGCCAGCCAGTGACAGCGCCACCTCCCCACCCCGACGGGGCCGGACCCGGCCCCGAACCGTCAGGAGACGACATGAGCACGTGGCACGCGCTGTACTACCCGCTGCTCCCGGGCAGCGAGGACACCGTCAAGGAGCTGTTCCGCAAGAGCGGCCGCCCGGAGTTCGACGTCCGCACCCCGGACGGCACCGTCGTCGGGAAGCTCCTCGGCACCCAGGCCTTCGTCGGCAAGGAGCTGGCCGTCCGGGTCATCGAGATCGAGGGCCCGCTCCCGCTGGTGGCCGCGCACATGAGCCAGCAGCCGGCCGTCCGCGAGTTCGAGCGGGAGCTGGAGAACCACCTGGCCGTCCCCCGCGACATGACCAGCCGGGAGGGCGCCCAGGCCTTCTTCCGGCTGGCCTCGATGGAGAACGTGCTCTCCCGCCGCCACGACCAGCCCCTCCAGGGGGAGTGACATGAAGATCGGAATCGGACTGCCGACCTCGCTGGAAGGTACCGCGGGCGAGGACGTGGTCGGCTGGGCGGTGCAGGCCGAGGCCGCCGGGTTCTCCACGCTCGGCACCATCGACCGCCTGTTGCACACCAGTTGGGAGCCGCTCACCACGCTGGCCGCGGCCGCCGCGGTCACCGAGCGGATCGGTCTGGCGACCAGCATCCTGATCTCGCCGCTGCGCTCCAACACCGCGCTGCTGGCCAAGCAGGCCGCCACCGTGGACCGGCTCTCCGGCGGGCGGCTCACCCTCGGGCTGGCCGTCGGCTCGCGACCGGACGACTTCGAGGCCGGCCGGATCGAGAAGACCGGCCGGGGCGCCCGGACCGGCACCCAGGTGGCCGAGCTGCGCCGGCACTGGGCCGACGCGCAGGCCGGCCGGGAGCCGGCCGTCGGACCGGCGCCGGTCCGGCAGAACGGGCCGGAGCTGATCCTCGGCGGCCACTCGCCGGCCGCACTGCGCCGGGCTGCCCGGCTGGGTGACGGCTGGATCGGCGGCGGCACCGGCCCGATGATGTTCGCCCAGGGCGCGCAGTCGCTGCGCGAGCTGTGGACGGAGGAGGGCCGCGAGGGCGCGCCCCGGCTGGTGGCGCTGGCGTACTTCGCGCTGGGCGGGGACGCGACCAAGCACACCGAGGGCTACCTGCGGTCCTACTACCGGGACGCCGGTCCGTTCGTCGAGCACATCCTGCGCGGCGCCGCCGACTCGGCGGGCAAGTTGCGCGGGATCGTCGGCAAGTACGCCGAGGCGGGCTGCGACGAGCTGCTGTTGATGCCGTGCTCCCGGGACCTCGACCAGGTCACGGCCGCGGCCGAGGTGCTGGGGCTCCGGGGCTGACCACGGCACGGCGGGGAGGGGCGGGCGGCCACTGGCCACCCGCCCCTCCCCCGTTCCCCGCCCGGGTCCGGCGACGGGGGGCGTCCGGCAGGTCCGGCGGTCCGGCGGTCCGGCGCCGGGGCGGGGCGCCCCGGGCGGGGCGGGCC
>NZ_JBEXNT010000284.1:0-3065 GCF_040611255.1 Kitasatospora sp. NPDC002965
GCCGGTCTGCGCCCCGGCCGGGACGCCCCAAGGCCCCGGCCGTGGCCGCCGGGCCCGTCCGGGGAACGGGGCCCGGCCGGTGCCGCGCGGCGCGGGGCCTCCCGGCGGCTCGCATGCCGGCTGTGCCGACAGGCCGTCAGGAGACCCCGCTGTCAAGCCTCCTACGCTCCCGTAGCCGCCGTCCGCGACGACTGCTGCGGGGCGCCGCGCAACCCGAGCCGGCCCGGGCCGACGCCCGGATCGGTGCTCAGCCCGGCGAGTAGGCCGGTGCTCAGGTCAGCACGCAGGCCGGTGCTCAGGTCGGCACGCAGGTCGGTCGGGGTGCCGAGGAGCTTCGCGTGTTTCGCGGCGTCGACGGAGCCGGGCCCGTGGACGGTGAGCTCGAAGTCCTCGTGCGCCTTGGCGTCCGGAGCCAGCGGCAGTCGGATCCGCCCGTCCCCGACCATGCGGCGCACCTGGGTACGGCTGAGGCCAAGACCGAGACCGAGCAGGCGCTCGACGCGGACCGGCACGGGCAGCTCGAAGCCGACCAGCACCGTGAGGGGTGTCGGGTCGTCGAGTGCGTAGAGGGGCGTACGGGTCTCCAGTTCCCAGGTGCCGGCCCAGTCGAGGCGGTACCCGTTCTTCGCGGCGAGCGACGCACTCATCGTCAGTTCCCGCACCACGGCGGGGTCGTTGGTCTCGTACGCCACCCGGCGGGCGGGCTCCAGCGACGAGACGTGGACGCGTTCGTGGACGGGCACCTTCGAGGTCCGGTCGCACCCCGCACAGCTCAGGAGGAGCCAGACGTCGAGGAGCTTGCCGTTCGCGTTGACGCGGATCCTGCCCGAGGGCCGGTGGCGCGTGCCGGAGCAGTCCGGGCAGGATCGCACGACGGCGGGCATGGCGGACTGACGCACGGCCCACAGGGCCTTGCGGTCGGTATTCATAGGGAGGTGGTTGCTTTCAGGACTCAGCAGGAGCTCTCACAGGCCGGGCCCGGGCTCCTGGGATCTGACGGATGCACACGAGGGCGCGAGCCATCGCCTCGGGGCCCAGCCGTCAGGCCCCGAGGTCGACCGCGCGACAGGTCGGCGTTGCTACGTGGCAGCTATCAGAAGTCCATGCGGGCGATCGTGATCGAGACCACGGCCCGCGGGCAACTCATTTTCCGCTCGGGAGCGCGCTCCGGCGCTCAGACCAGGGCGTCGCCGGTCGACGGAGGCACGGTGTGCGAACGCAGGACCATGAGCGGGCCTTCCGAGGTCGCCACCATGGCGAAGGGGAACCGGTCCAGCTCAAGGCAGAGTTCGACGTCGTCGGGGTGGACGCCTTGACGCACGCCCTCGGTCAGTTCGGCGGCGGCGCGTGACGCGGCACCGCGGCGAAGGAACTCGGCAGCGTCCGTCGGCCCGGCCTCCACCGCCCTCCGGGCGATGTACTGAGCACACGCCAGGTCCTCGTCGGCCTGCCCGTCCTCGCCCGTGACCACGAACGTGACGCTGTCGCTCCCGCGCGCCCGCAGGAGCCGGGCCGTCGCCTCCGCCACCACGAAGCCGGCGCACAGCACCAGCGACGCGTCCTTGACCGCGAGGGCGCCGACCGTCCCCGCCGTGGTCTTCTGCACCACGGTTCGCCCGCCGAGGTCGATGGACCGCAGCATTCCCGGCGAGTTGACGGTGTCGAACCCGGGTGCCATCGGGCCGTCCTTGAGCGCCACCCAGTCCGGGTGTCGGGCCTTGAGCGCCAGGGCTTCGTCCAGCGACCCGGCAAGAACGATCTTCTCCGCCCCCTGGGCGAAGGCCCAGGCAGCCACGGTGAACGCACGCATGACGTCCACCACGACCGCCACGGAGGGAACTTCGGCCAGTTCGGCGATACTGAGGAATCGAGTGTCCATTCCACTCATGATCGCGCATACCCGTCCGCGGACACCCGGCGAGTGACGCGCCTCACGTCGACGACATGGGGCCGACCCGGCCGGGACCGATCAGGGCCGCCTGCTTCGCCGACGCGGGCACCGCGTCCGTCCCGCGGCTGCGCCGTTTCGCCGGGCCGGGAGCCTCGGTCGTCGTCCTCGGGGCCCCCTCGCCGCTCTCGGCGAGGGGCTCTCCGAACCGCTGCGGGCGGCTCTACGGGAGCTGCCCGGCGGGCGCACGTCGCCGCCCCCGGTGGTGCGCTCGGCGCTGGGCGACCGGGCGCCGCTGCCGGGCGGGGTGCACCTGGTGCTGTCGCAGGCACGGTCCGCCACCAGGTCGCGGGTACCGGCGCCGCGTCCGGGGGGCTGAACCGGCACTGCGGTCGCGGGCCGGACCCGAACCGCACGGGCGACCGCACAGGCCGGCTCTCCGGGGCCGGCTTCCGTCGGTATTCGGTCATTGGACCGGACTCGGCGCAATTCCCTGACGGATCCACTGCCGTGCGGATCGGATGGCCGTTCCGCAGGCGATTCCGGTCGGACGCTGACCCGGGCGGACGCCGACCCGGGCGGACGCCGACCCGGGCGGACGTCGCGACCCGCGCCGCCCCGGCGGTGATTCCGTACCGGCATTCCGCGCCGAAGTCGGGGCCCGCGAGCGCGCCGCACCGCGCGCCGATTCCTCCACAGCGTTCGTCGAGGGCGTTCGCACCGCCCCGGCGGCCGGTCGATCCCGAAACCAACTCCGCGCACGATCAGTCGAACTGATGGTCCGTCGAGTCCGGACTCCGACCGGCCCGGCAGTCACTCCACTCGATGGTCACAAGGTGATGTCAACCGTCGAATCCACTTGACGCCAACGATGGACACGGCTGTCATATGTGGCGTCCCGTTGGAAAATGTTTGTTCATGAGGGATTAGCCGCCTCGCCTCGATCAGCCCGAGCGAGTCCCGCTCCCCCACGACCGGCCATGACCACCAGGGCCGCTGTCATCTCCCGCCCCGCACCACGCGCCGTTTCCGGTGTCCGCTCGAAGGAGCTCCCCATGTTCCGTTCCACCAGCCGTACCGTTGCCGCGGCGGGTCTGCTGCTCGCTCTCGGTCTGACCACCGCGTGTTCGACCGGCCAGGAGTCGACCAAGGCCGCAGACGCCCCGGTCGCGAAGGT
>NZ_JBEXNT010000285.1:0-2902 GCF_040611255.1 Kitasatospora sp. NPDC002965
CCGGGCGGGGGCAGCAGGGCGGCGGCGTCCCGCAGGGCGTCCACCACGGGGCCGAACGGCAGCGGTTCGCGCAGCGGGTGGCAGAGTCCGCCGAGCACGGCACGTCCCGTCCCGGCCCGGGCCGCGACGGCCTCGGCCACCAGCCGCGACTTGCCGATGCCGGCCTCGCCCTCGACGACGAGCACGGCCGGCGGGCGGTACAGCGCGTCGCACGCGAGGGCGAGCTCGTGGTCGCGGCCCACCAGGGCGAATCCGGAGCCGTGGGCGGCCGGCGGCTGGGGCCGGCTCATCGCCGTGCTGCCGCGGGGCGGGCGTGGCGCTCGGCGTATCCGGTCTGGGCTGGCATGACCCCTATGATGCCTCCGCCCCGGTCGGGCACGTCGGGTGGGCCCGGGTGCACGTCAACCCGGCAGGCCGGCCGGGACGCCGCCGGGGGTCCGGCGTCCGGGGCGCACGACGCGTCCCGGGGTCTCGACGACCTCGCAGCCCGCGCGGGCCAGCCGTGCGACGGTCGCCGCGGCGGTGCGGTCGTCGAGCGAGAAGACGAACGGCCCGGGGACGAGGACGACGTCCACCCAGCCCTGCTCGGCCGCCGTCACCAGCTTCTCCAGGGCGGGCAGCGGGCCCCTGGCGGAGCGGCCGTGGTCGGCGTAGACGTCCGGGAACGGCAGGGCCAGCCGGACGGCCAGCATCTCCATGGCGGTGCGCACGTACTCCGCCTCGCGGGTGTCGTAGGGCTGGCACCGCAGGTACATCGCGGGCCGTCGCACCGGTCCCACCGGCGTGCGGGCGTCGTCCATGCCGTTCACCTGGCCTTGTTGTCGTGGAGCGCGTCGTGGGGAGTCGGGACGGGACGGCGGTGCCGGGCGTGCGATGCCGTCGGTGGCCCGGCAGGCCCGTGAGCCCGTGAGCCGGTGAGCCCGCCACCTCCTGACTCGTGTCCGCGCCGACCGCAGTGGCCACGGTGACCGCTGTGGCCGGTGCGGCGCCCGGGGCGATGATCCAGCGGACCTCCGGAATCGTGCGGAGAACAATGCGGGGGACTACCCATCTCTCGGTCCGTGTCCTGGTGGGCGGAGGTTCCCCGGGCCGGCGCTCCGACCCCGCCCGCGGTCGCACCCGGTGGTTTTCGGTCACGCATGCGGTGCCCGGTGACCGTTTTTCCGGCAGGGGAGGCGATGTGGGCGGTCGGCGCCGGTTTCCGTGGCAGTATCGACGTTGCGATGTGACATATCACATTGCGTTCGAAGGGTGTCGGCCCCACACGGCATGCCTAGCCGACCCTCAGGAGAGAACCCGTGAAGCGAACCGCCCTCGTCCTCGCCACTGCCCTCGCCCTCGCCGGTCCGCCGGCCGCCGCAGTGGCCGCCCCCGCCACCACTCCTTCTGTCGGCGCTTCGGCCCCGACGGCCGCCGGTCAAGCCTCCGGGACTGCCGCCGGCCCCGCCGCGGTGACGTCCGGCTGCGGGCCCGCCGTCATGATGATCAACAGGCTGAACTCCGTCTGCGTGACGGTCGACGGCACCTCGGTCAGTGTCTACGGGAGCAGCGCGCAGCTGATCCCCGGGCCCGGACGGAGCTTCCTCTACACGGTCTCCCTGGCCGTCGTCGGCGGAGCGGGGCTGGGGACCCGCAGCGGCTCCACCTACCTCGGCGCCGGAACGGGCTACGTCAGTGGCCCGAAGGCCGAAGCCCCGTGCGGGTCGACTGTCCGGGCGTCCTTCTCGCTGACGGACTTCGGCACCCCGCCGCCCGCGTCGACCGTGGACGTCCCCGTCACCTGCTGATGCCGGTGCTGCGCCCGGGGTGCCGGGGTCCGGACCGCCGCCGCCCGGGGCCCCGTCGGCCCCTGCGGCGGCCCGTCACCGCCCGCGCGGACCCCGACCCCGACCGGGGCCGGGGCCGGGGTCCAGCCCGGGGAAGCGGTCGGAGGTGTGGAGGCCGGACGCGTCGAGAAGGCCGCGGAGCAGCGGAGCGAACCGCGGGATCACGGCGTCGGGCGGCCGGGGCCGGTACGCGACAGTGTCGTGGACGCGGGCGGCGACGCGCAGGGCGGGCCAGAAGCTGTCGGACACCTCCGCCGTCGCCCCGTACCCGGCGGCGGCCGCGTCGACGAGCCGCTGCCAGGCCTCCGGCGCACCCGCGCCGAGCGACCACCGCAGCCCGATCAGCTCGCCCACGAGCCACCCCAGGTCGGTCGCCGGCGGGGCCAGACAGAGATCCTCGCCGATGAACACCGCGGCCGCGCCTCCCGGCCCGCCGGGCAGCAGTGAACCGAGTCCGGGTGCCCCGTGGCAGAGCACCCCGTCGTCGCCCGGAGCCAGGGCGGCCGAGCACCCCCGGACCAGGGTGCTGTGGCGCCGTGCGCCCAGTGCGTCGCGCAGCAGTTCCGCGCCGGGAACGGGCGAGTCGTCGGTGAGCCAGGCGTGCAGCCTGCGCAGGGCGCGGGAGGGGGCGGGCGGCGGGGTCCCCGGCGGCAGCGGTGTGCGGTGCAGACGGGCCAGCAGCGCGCCCAGGCCGGTGACGGCGTCCACGAGGGCGGTGGGCGGAGCGCCGTCCGCCCTCCGGTCGCCCGGCAGCAGGAGCCGGGCCGCGCTCAGCGGGCTCCGCGCGGAGTAGTGGCGGTGCCCCCGGCCGTCCTCCTCCCCGAGGAGCCAGCCGGTTGCGGCGGCCCGGCCGGTCCCGGGGACCGCGGGCAGGCCGGCGAGCAGCGCGGCCGTTCCGGGGGAGACGGCCGCGAAGGGGGACGGCGCGTCCGGGCCCGGCGCGCGCGACCAGCGGTAGCCGTGCACGGTCCGGCGCACGGTGGTCCGGAGCAGGCCCGTACCGAACTCGACGGCTTCAGCGGCCACGGCCCGCCCCTCGGGCCGCACCGGACGCTCCGTCCGCCGCTAGGGGCGGG
>NZ_JBEXNT010000286.1:0-2765 GCF_040611255.1 Kitasatospora sp. NPDC002965
GCGCGGGCGCTGGCGGCCCGCGGCGCCGAGGTCGAGTTGCTGCGGACGGCGGACGGTACGGACCGCGCCGCGCTGGCCGGCCGGCTGCCCGCCGCCGTCGACGGAGTCCTGGCCCTGCCCGGCACGGACGTCGAACTGCTCGTCCTGGTCCAGGCGTTGGGCGACGCCGGGGTGAGCGCGCCGCTGTGGTGCGCGACCCTGGGCGCGGTGGAGGCCGGCGGGCAGCCGGTCGGGCGGCCCGAGCGGGCCCGGCTCTGGGGCCTGGGCCGGGTCGCCGCGCTGGAGCACCCCGAGCGCTGGGGCGGTCTGGTGGACCTCCCCGCCGAGCCGGACGACGCGGCCTGGGAGGGGCTGTGCGCGGCACTGGCCGGATCGGGCGGTGACGACCAGCTCGCGGTCCGCCCGTCCGGTCTGCTGGGCCGCCGGCTGCGCCGCTCCCCGGTCCCGGCCGTCACCACCCCGGCCGCCACCCCGGCCGCCGCCGCCCCTTCGGCGGGTTTCGCGGCCCTGCGCGGCACGGTGCTGATCACCGGCGGGACCGGCGGGCTGGGCGCCCAACTGGCCCGGCGGCTGGCCCGTACCGGCACCCGGCGCCTGGTGCTGACGAGCCGGCGCGGACCGTCCGCCCCGGGTGCGGAGCGGCTGGCCGCCGAACTCACCGCGCTCGGCGCCGAGGTCACGGTGGCGGCCTGCGACGTGGCGGACCGCGCTGCGCTGGCCGCCCTGCTGGACGGGCTCGGCGAGGAGCGGGTCGACGCGGTGGTGCACGCCGCCGGGCTGACCTCCGACACGCCGCTGGCCCGCTGCACGCCGGAGGGCTGGGCCGCCGAGTGCGCCGCGAAGGCGGCGGGCGCGGCCAACCTGGACACCCTCCTGGAGGGCCACCGGATCGAGGCGTTCGTCCTGTTCTCCTCGGTGTCGGCGGCCTGGGGCAGCGCCGGGCAGGGGGCGTACGCCGCCGCCAACGCCCAGCTGGACGCGCTGGCCGAGCACCGGCGCTCGCGCGGGCTGCCCGCCACCTCGGTGGCCTGGGGACCGTGGGCGGGGGCGGGGATGGCCGAGGGCCCCACCGGCGAGCGGCTGCGCGCGCTGGGGCTGCGCCCGATGGCGCCCGCGACCGCGCTGGACGCGCTGGAACAGGCCCTGGAGCTGGACGAGACGCACCTCGTGGTGGCCGACCTGGACTGGACCCGCTTCGCGGCGCTCTTCGAGTCGGCCCGGCGCAGCCCGCTGCTGGCCGAACTGACCGCCGCCCGGGCGGCGTCCGCCGACGACGGCCGGAGCGACGGCCGGAGCGAGGGCCGGGGCGACGGTGAACCGCGGGAGGCACCGGACGCGCAGTCGTCCCCCGGCGCCCTGCTCCGGGCCGGGCTGGCGCCACTGGGCCCCGAGGCCCGGCAGCGCCTTCTGGTGGACCTGGTGCGCAGCGAGTCGGCGGCCGTGCTCGGGTACGCCGACACGGCCCGGGTGGAACCCGAACGGCCTTTCCGCGAGGTCGGTTTCGACTCGCTGACCGCCGTCGAACTGCGCAACCGGCTGGTCACCGCGTGCGGCCTGGAGCTGGCCGTCACCACCGTCTTCGACCACCCGACCGCCACCGCGCTGGCCGAGCACCTGCTGTCGCTGCTGGTCGGCCGGACGGCCGCGCCGGACGGCGGCGCGGGCGACGCGACCGGTGGTCCGCTGCCGGTGGGCGAGCCGCTGGCCGTGGTGGGGATGGCCTGCCGGTTCCCCGGCGGGGTGCGCTCCCCGGAGGACCTGTGGCGACTGGTCGCCGACGGCACGGACGCGGTGGGCGGGCTGCCCACCGACCGCGGCTGGCCGCTGGACTCGCTGTACAGCGGCGACCCGGAGGCGCCCGGCACCTTCTACGCCACCGCGGGCGGATTCCTGCACGACGCGGGCGAGTTCGACGCCGAGTTCTTCGGCATCTCGCCGCGCGAGGCGCTGGCCATGGACCCGCAGCAGCGGCTGCTGATGGAGACCGCCTGGGAGGCCGTGGAGCGGGCCGGCCTGGACCCGGCGGAGCTGCGGGGCAGTAGCGGCGGGGTCTTCCTCGGCGTGGCCGCGCAGGGCTACGGCGCCGGGCCGCAGGATCCGGCCGCCGACGTCGAGGGCCATCTGCTCAGCGGCACGGTGACCAGTGTGGCCTCCGGCCGGATCGCCTACACGCTGGGCCTGGAGGGCCCGGCCGTGACGGTGGAGACCGCCTGCTCCTCCTCGCTGGTGGCGCTGCACCTGGCCGGGCAGTCGCTGCGGGCCCGGGAGTGCTCGTTCGCGCTGGTCGGCGGGGCGGCGGTGATGGCGAGCCCGGACGCGTTCGTGGAGTTCAGCCGCCAGCGCGGGCTGGCCGCCGACGGGCGGTGCCGCTCGTTCTCCGACGAGGCCGGCGGCACCGGCTGGTCGGAGGGGGTGGGCGTGCTGCTGGTCGAGACGCTGACCGAGGCCCGGCGCCTGGGGCACCCGGTGCTGGCCGTGGTCCGCGGCACGGCGATCAACCAGGACGGTGCCAGCAACGGCCTCACGGCTCCGAACGGGCTGGCCCAGCAGCGGGTGATCCGCCAGGCGCTGGCGAACTCCGGGCTGTCGGCCGCCGAGGTGGACGCGGTGGAGGCGCACGGCACCGGCACCACGCTGGGCGACCCGATCGAGGCCGGCGCGCTGCTGGCGACCTACGGGCGGGAGCGGCCCGGGGACCGGCCGCTGTGGCTGGGTTCGCTGAAGTCCAACATCGGCCACACCCAGGCCGCCTCGGGCGTCGCCGG
>NZ_JBEXNT010000287.1:0-2618 GCF_040611255.1 Kitasatospora sp. NPDC002965
ACCACAGCCGCCCACCCGGCCACCGAACGGTGCGCGTCCGGCCCGGCCGCCAGGACCACTGGCAGCATGGCCGCGCGCCGGGCCGCGCACCGGGGGGTGCGTCGGCGGGTGCGTCCGGCGGTGCGGGCTCGGGGTGCGGGCGGTGCCGGATCCGCAGTTCCACCGGGACCGCGGGGGAGAGTGCCTCGCGCAGCTCCCGGTGCAGGGCGTCGGCGTCGGTGTCCGGCGGGAGCGACTTGGGTGCCAGCCGGTGGCGGGCGAACTGTGCGGTCAGGGTGACGGTGAGGGCGGCCGGGCGCGGGTCGCCCCCGTGGGGTGCCTCGGTGGAGCGGTCGATCCGGATCCGCCGCAGTTCGGTGACGGGCATGGGGCGTCCGACCCGTGCACCCCGGACGAGGGTGACCGTGGCCGGCCCGTCCGCGGGGGCGAAGCGGAGCCGGTGCACCTCGTGGAAGGCGCTGCGGGTGAGGAACGCCCACCCGGCGACCGCCGCCGCGCCACCGATGAGGGCGGCCACCGACCAGACCGGCCCCCATCCCGTGCCGGTGAGGAGCATGAGGACCGCCACGGGGCCGGAGGCGAGCGCGCCGACGAGGAACAGTGCGGGTACGGCCAGCGCCGACCCGAGCGAGGTCGTGAACGCGTAGCGGAGGGAACCGCCGCGCTCCCAGAGGACGAGGTCGAGCACGTCCGGGTCCGAACGATCGATCCGTACCGGCTGCATGACGCAACGTTAGGTCGGAGTCGCCGGTCGGTGGAAGTGGGTGCCCGGCCGCCCGCCGGACGCGCGCGGCCGGGGCTGCCGGGGCTGCCGGGGCTGCCGGACCCGCCGGGCGCGTCATCGGCCAGGGGGCGGGGGAGCTGGGCCGGACCCCGCTTCGGGGGTGGCCCCGGGGGAGCGCCGGACTCCGGCCGGCTCGCCCCCGCCTCCCTCCGAAGCGGCGATTTCCGCTCCCGATCGGTCCGTTCGGATCGCTTTTCGACCAGTACCGGTCATGTCCTGGTGCGCCGTGTGATCGAGCCGTTACAGTCGCCCATCGTATGCGGATGATCTCCATTGGATCGGACTGAGGCGGTAGCCATGGCACAGGAATCCAGGATCGACGTAGCCCTCGCACTCAAGGAGGGGCAGGCGGAGCCCGGTTCGGCAGAGGTGGCGGAGCTTGCCGCCACCCTCTCGCCCGAGGTGTGGTTCGCCGGTGCGCTGGAGCGCTCGGAGGGCGGCGGCCGGGAGGCCGACGTGGTCTGGGATCTGAGCGGCACGTACAAGGACCAGACCGCCCGGGGCAAGGCCGCGGTCTACTACGCCAACCCGAAGATCGGCCTGCGCCGGCCGTTCGTCTTCGCGGACGGTTTCAACTACGGCCCGAGTGACCTTCCCGGCCTCTTCGCGTACTTCAACACCCCGTACGACGGCAAGCAGGGCCTCTTCGACCAACTGCTCGGCCAGGGCATCGACGTGGTCCTCCTCGGCTTCGAGGAGCGGCACACCTACATCCAGGCCAACGCCGAGGTCGCGATCGACGGCATCCTCCGGGTGATCGCGGAGCGCGTCGGCGACGAGCGGCTCACCGTCGGAGGGGTGAGCATGGGCGGCATGATCACCCGCTTCGCGCTCGCCAAGCTGGAGACCCAGAAGGTGGATCACCAGACCGGGACGTACCTCTCCTACGACACGCCGCACAACGGCGCCTGGATCCCGCTGATCCTCCAGCAGCTGGCGTACTTCTTCGAGGACGTCACCCCGGCCGGCCCCGAGGGGGTCAAGCAGGCCGACCTGATCCGCAGCCCTGCCGCCCAGCAGCTGCTCTGGGCCTGGGTGGAGAACTCCAAGTACTCGGGACCGGTGGCGACGTCCAGCCCGCTGCGCAAGGAGTTCCTGGAGGACCTCCGGCGGTTCGGCGACTTCCCGGCCGTCCCGCTCAAGCTCGGGGTCTCCAACGGCCGGCGCGACGGGGTCGGCCTCCCGCTGCCGGCGGGCGAGGTGGCGTTCGACTGGCAGGCCCTGATCGCCAGCGCGACGGCCCGGTTCCAGGCCGAGAGGGGCGAGAAGCAGAAGATCGGCGGCATGCACCTGGGCCTGGCGGTCCGCCGCAGCACGACCACCGACGTCCCGGCGCTGGACGGGGCGCCCGGCGGCACGCTGGACTCCTTCGGCAAGGTCGCGGACGCGCTGAAGGCGAAGATCTCCGACGACTTCCGCAGCGGGACGTTCGTGCCGTCGGTCAGCGCGGCGGCGCTGGCCTTCGACCCGGTGAAGTGGGACGTCGCCCCGACGCTGTCCATCACCGACGCCGACCTCGAGAACGGTCACCTGGACGAGGTCGCTTTCGACACCGACAACCACGAGCACAGCCACATCTCCGGCGGCCTGATCGACTGGATCGTGGCGCGCGTCGGGCGCTGACCTGGCACGCCTCGCCGAATTGGTTCGAAGCACCCCTGCGCATGGGCTATGGTTTACCCATCACCCAGATGCGCGGGTGGCGGAATAGGCAGACGCGCTGGATTCAGGTTCCAGTGCCCGAAAGGGCGTGGGGGTTCAACTCCCCCCTCGCGCACATTGGTCAACCGACCCGGAACGGCCGGGGGCGGAGCCAAGACCGGAGGGGGTGACG
>NZ_JBEXNT010000288.1:0-2552 GCF_040611255.1 Kitasatospora sp. NPDC002965
ACGTGGGGGGCGAGGGCCTGTTCGCACTGGTTCATCTTCTCGGCGAAGACGGGTGCGGTGTCGAGGAGTTCGACGGCCATGCCGGCCCACTGCGAGCCCTGCCCCGGGAAGACGAAGGCGGTCTTCCCCGCCGGGCCGGCGGTGCCCAGCACCACGTTCGGCGCCGCCCGGTCGGCGGCCAGCGCCTCCAGCGCGGTCGCGAAGCCCGCGGCGTCCTCGGCGACCAGCACCGCGCGGTGCTCGAAGGCGGTGCGGGTGGTGGCCAGCGCCCGGCCGATCTCCGCCGGGTCGTGCGCGGGCCCGTCGGCCAGGGAGGCGGCCAGCCGGGCGGCCTGGGCGCGGAGCGCCTGCGGGTCGCGCGCCGACAGCACCCAGGGCAGCGGGCCGGCCGGGGCCGGGCCGGTGGCGTCCGCGTCGGCCGCGTCCGGGCCCGCGGCGTCCGGCAGGTCCCCGGCGTCCGGCGCCTGCTCGACGATCGCGTGCGCGTTGGTGCCGCCCACCCCGAAACCGGAGACCCCGGCGCGGCGCGGCCGCTCGCCCCCGGTCTCCCAGGGGCGGGCCTCGGTCAGCAGCTCGACCGCGCCCACCGACCAGTCGACGAACGGGGTGGGCTCGTCCACGTGCAGGGTCTTCGGCAGCACACCGTGCCGCATCGCCTGCACCATCTTGATCACGCCGCCGACCCCGGCGGCGGCCGAGCTGTGGCCGATGTTGGACTTCAACGAGCCCAGCCACAGCGGCCGTCCGTCCGGCCGCTGCTGTCCGTAGGCGGCCAGCAGGGCCTGGGCCTCGATCGGGTCGCCCAGCGTGGTGCCGGTGCCGTGCGCCTCCACCGCGTCCACGTCGGCGGCCGACAGCCGCGCGTCCGCCAGCGCGTCGGCGATCACCCGCTGCTGGGAGGGGCCGTTGGGCGCGGTCAGGCCGTTGCTGGCGCCGTCCTGGTTGACCGCGGTGCCCCGGATGACGGCGAGCACCCGGTGGCCGCGGGCCACGGCGTCGGAGAGCCGCTCCAGCAGCAGCACGCCGACACCCTCGGACCAGCCGGTGCCGTCGGCCGCGCCCGCGAACGCCTTGCAGCGGCCGTCGGCGGACAGTGCCCGCTGCCGGCTGAACGCCACGAACGCGTCCGGGGCGGCGAGCACCGACACACCGCCGGTCAGCGCCAGCTCGCACTCGCCCGAGCGCAGCGAGCGCACCGCCAGGTGCAGGGCGACCAGCGAGGAGGAGCAGGCGGTGTCCATGGTGATCGCCGGACCCTCCAGGCCCAGCGTGTACGAGACCCGCCCGGAGAGCACACTGCTCGCCGTCCCGGTGTCCAGCAGCCCCTCGACCTCGGGCAGCCCCCGGGCGCCCGCCCCGTAGCCGTTGCCGATCGCGCCGACGAAGACGCCGGTCCGGCTGCCGCGCAGCCCGGCCGGGTCGAGACCGGCGCGCTCGACGGTCTCCCAGCAGGTCTCCAGCAGCAGCCGCTGCTGCGGGTCCATGGCCAGCGCCTCGCGCGGCGATATCCCGAAGAAGCCGGCGTCGAACTCGTCGGCCTGGTGGAGGAATCCGCCGCTGCGGGTGTACGAGGTGCCGGTGTGGTCCGGGTCCGGGTGGTACAGCCCCTCGACGTCCCAGCCGCGGTTGTCCGGCCAGTCGCCGATGGCGTCCTCACCGCGTTCGACCAGCTCCCACAGCCGCTCGGGCGAGTCCACCCCGCCCGGGTAGCGGCAGCCCATCGAGACGATGGCGATCGGCTCGTGCCGGGCGTCCTCGGCGGCCCGCAGTTCACGCCGCGCGTCGCCCAGGTCGGCAGTGGCTCGCCTGAGGTAGTCGAGAAGCTTCTCGTTGTCCGGCATCAGTTCCAGCTCTCCCTCAGGCCATTCCGAAGTCGTTGTCGAGCAGGTCGAAGAGTTCGTCGGCGGTCGCCGCCGCCAGGGTCACCGGCGGCTCGGCCTCGGCCGGGCCCCGGCCGGCCCGTTCGCCCCAGCCGCGCAGCAGCTCGCGCAGCCGGGAGCCGATCTCGCGGCCGTCCGGCCCGGCCGGGTCGAGCGAGGCGAGGGCCTTTTCCAGCAGGTCGAGTTCGGCCTCGGCCGGGCCGCGCGACGGTGGGCGGAGAACGCTCTCCAGGAGCTCGGCCAGTGCGGCCGGGCTCGGGTGGTCGAAGACCGCCGTCGGTGGCAGCGGCACGCCGGTGACCGCGCTCAGCCGGTTGCGGAAGCGCACCGCGAGCATCGAGTCGAAGCCCAGTTCGGCGAAGGGCCGGTCGGGCCGGACGGCCGCCGCCGAGGCGTGCCCGAGGGCCGCGGCCGCGTGGGCGCCGACCAGCTCGACCAGCACCCGGTGCCGCTCCGCCCGGTCGAGCGGCGCCAGCCGCAGGGCCAGGTCGCCGGCCGGGTCCGTCGCGCCGTCCGTCCCGCCGGCCGCCACCGGGTCGCCCGCCAGGGCGGCGCCCACCGCCGCGCCGCCGGCCAGGGCCGCCCACGCCCTGGTCGCCGCCCACGGCGGCAACAAGTCGGCCGCCGGCCGCGAACTGGGCTACGGCAGCCAGCAGGCGTTCGACAAGTGGC
>NZ_JBEXNT010000289.1:0-2484 GCF_040611255.1 Kitasatospora sp. NPDC002965
GGAGACTCCGCCAGCAACCGCCGACCCATCCCCACCCACTGCGAACCCTGACCCGGGAACACGAACACCGACCGGCCCGCCACCTCCGCACGGCCGGAGACGACACCCGTCGCCTCCTCCGCGCGCGCTGCCGCGCCCAGCGCCGTCAGGACGGCCTCCCGGTCGGCGGCCACCACCACCGTCCGCTGCTCCAGCGCGGCACGCGCGGTGAGGAGGGTCCGGGCGGTCTGCGCCAGGTCGGCGTCGGGCCGTTCGGCGAGGAACCGGCCCCAGCCGTCGGCCTGGGCGTGCAACCCGGGCTCGGTGGCGGCCGACAGGACCAACGGCAGGGCGGCACCCGGCAGTACGTCGTCCGAGGCACGGCCGGCCGACGGGGAGACGGCGGACTGCTCGTCGGGCTGCTGCTCCGACGGCTCGTCGGAGGACGGCGGCGCGTCCTCGGCAGGGGCCTGTTCGAGGATGACGTGGGCGTTGGTGCCGCTCACGCCGAAGGACGACACGGCGGCCCGGCGCGGCCGGTCCACCTCCGGCCACTCCCGCTCCTCCGTCAGCAGCGCGACCGCACCCGACTCCCAGTCCACCTTCGAACTCGGCGCGTCGATGTGCAGACTCTTCGGCAGCACACCGTGCCGCAACGCCTCCACCATCTTGATCACACCCGCGACACCCGCCGCCGCCTGCGCATGCCCGATGTTCGACTTCAACGAACCCAGCCACACCGGCTGCTCCGCCGGACGACCCTGCCCGTACGTGGCCAGCACCGCCTGCGCCTCGATCGGATCACCCAGAGACGTCCCCGTCCCGTGACCCTCCACCGCGTCGACGTCCGCGGCGGTCAGCCGGGCGTCGGCGAGCGCGGCCCGGATCACCCGCTCCTGCGAGGGGCCGTTGGGCGCGGTCAGGCCGTTCGACGCACCGTCCTGGTTGACGGCCGAGCCCCGCACCACGGCCAGGACCTCGTGACCCAGCCGCCGCGCGTCCGACAGCCGCTCCAGCAGGAGGACCGCGGCGCCTTCGGCCAGGCCCGTGCCGTCGGCGGCGTCGGCGTACGCCTTGCAGCGGCTGTCGCGGGCCAGGCCGCGCTGCGTCGCGAAGTCGACGAACACCTCCGGCGTGGCCATGACGGCGACACCGCCGGCCAGCGCCAGCGTGCACTCCCCGTCACGCAACGCCTGCGCCGCCAGGTGCAGCGCCACCAGCGACGACGAGCAGGCCGTGTCCACCGTCACCGACGGACCCTCCAGCCCGAGGGCGTAGGAGATGCGGCCAGACGCCACCGAACCCGAGTTGCCGATGCCGAAGTAACCCTCCAGCCCCTCCGGGAGGTTGAGCACGTGGTGCGCGTAGTCGTGGTACATCAGGCCGGCGTAGACGCCGACCGGCTGCCCACCGAGCGAGGTCGGGTCGATGCCCGCCCGCTCCAGCAGCTCCCAGGACGTCTCCAGCAGCAACCGCTGCTGCGGATCCGTCGCCAGCGCCTCACGCGGCGAGATCCCGAAGAGTGCGGCGTCGAAGCCGCCCGGGTCGGTGAGGAAGCCGCCCTCCTCCGCGTAGGTCTTCCCGGCCGCGTCCGGGTCCGGGTCGTGGAGGGAGTCCACGTCCCACCCCCGGTCGCGGGGGAACGGGGCCATGGCGTCGGTGCCGTCGTGGACCAGCCGCCACAGGTCGGCCGGGGAGGCCACGCCGCCGGGCAGCCGGCAGGCCATCCCGACGATGGCGATCGGCTCGGTGCGCCGGGCCTCGGCGTCGCGCAGGCGGCGCCGGGTCTGCTGGAGGTCGGCCGTGACGCGCTTGAGGTAGTCGCGCAGCTTGTCGTCGTTCGACATGGGGTTCTTCCTCGTATCCGTCATCAGGAAAGGCCGAGTTCGTTGTCGATCAGGTCGAAGAGCTCGTCGTCGGAGGCGGCGTCCAGGTCGACGCCCTCGGCGTCCGGCTCCTCGCCCGCCTCCGCCCAGCGGGCGGTGAGGGCCTCCAGACGGGCGGTGACCTGGGCCCGCAGACCGTCGGGCGTCCCGGACGTGGCCGCCAACGCCGCTTCGAGCCGGTCGAGTTCGAGCAGGACGGGCGGCACGACCGCGGCCCCCGCCAGGCCGAGCCGGTCCCGCAGGTGTTCCGCGACGGCGGTCGGCGTCGGGTGGTCGAAGACCAGCGTCGCCGGGAGCCGGACACCGGTGGCCTCCGTCAGGCCGGTCCGGATCCGCAGCGAGGTCAGCGAGTCGAAGCCGACCTCCTTGAAGGTCTGGGTGGCCCGCACGGTCTCGTCGATGCTCTGGCCGAGGACCTTCGCCGCGCCGGCGCGGACCACGTCCAGGAGCAGGCGGAGCTGTTCCGCCTCGCTCACCGCGGTGAGCCTCCGGAGCAGGGCCTCACGGCCGTCCCCGGTCGGCGTGGCCGTGGTGGTGGTGGCGGTGCGGCGGGGAGTGCGGACCAGCCCGCGCAGCAACGGGTTCAACTCACCACTCGCCGCCTGCGACCGCAACACAC
>NZ_JBEXNT010000290.1:0-2407 GCF_040611255.1 Kitasatospora sp. NPDC002965
TTCCACTCCTGCCGCACCGCGATCAGCAACTACAACGACCGCTCCAACGTGCAGAACTGTGAGCTGGTCAACCTCTCCGACCTCGACACCGGCAGCGCCTACGTCCAGCAGACCGTCGCGCGCTACCTCGACGACCTGGCCTCGCTGGGCGTCGACGGCTACCGGATCGACGCGGCCAAGCACATCGCCGCCGCAGACCTCGCAGCGATCAAGGCCAGAACGGCGAACCGGCAGGCGTACTGGGTGCAGGAGGTCATCTACGGCGCGGGCGAACCGGTCCAGCCCTCCGAGTACACCGGTACCGGCGACGTCGACGAGTTCCGCTCCGGCACCTGGCTGAAGAGCGCGTTCCAGGGAGGACGGCTCGCCGACCTGTCCGGCTGGGGTTCCGGCCTGCTCCCGACCGACAGGGCCCGGACCTTCGTCGACAACTGGGACACCGAGCGGAACGGCTCCACGCTCACCTACAAGGACGGCTCGGCGTACACCCTGGCCAACGTCTTCCTGCTGGCCCACCCGTACGGCGCGCCCAACGTCTACTCCGGCTACGCCTTCACCGGTCACGACGACGGCCCGCCCAACGGCGGCACCGTCAACGCCTGCTACCAGGACGGCTGGAACTGCACGCACGCCTGGCGCCAGGTGGCCAACATGGTCGGCTTCCGCAACGCGGTGGCCGGCACCGGGCTGACCGACTGGTGGTCCAACGGCAACAACGCGATCGCCTTCGGGCGCGGCGGCAAGGGATTCGTGGCGGTCAACCGGGAGGGCGGGGCGATCACCCGGACCTTCCAGACCTCCCTGCCGGCCGGCAGCTACTGCGACGTCCAGCACGGCGACCCGGCGGCCGGCGGCTGCACCGGTCCGTCCTACACGGTCGGCCCGGACGGGCGGTTCACCGCCACCGTCGGGGCGGGGGACGCGGTCGCGCTCCACGTCGGTGCGCCCGGGAGCGGCACGGTGGTGACCGGCGGGGCCTCCTTCGCGGTCGACGCGACCACCGCGTGGGGCCAGAACGTCTTCGTGGTCGGCGACAACGCGGCCCTCGGCGGCTGGGACGCCGGCCGCGCGCTGCCGCTCTCCTCGGCCGCCTACCCGGTGTGGAAGGCGGACGTCGCGATGGCCGCCGGAACGGCCTTCGCCTACAAGTACGTCCGCAAGGACGCCGCCGGGAACGTCACCTGGGAGTCCGGCGCCAACCGGACCGCCACCGTGCCGGCCTCGGGCCGGGTGAGCCTGAACGACACCTGGCGAGGCTGAACCACGGCCCCGCCCTTGCCCCGACGGGCGGCCGGCCCCCGCTGCACTGCGGGCGCCGGCCGTCCTCTGCACGAAGCCCCTTCGGCGGAAGCCCTCTCGGTGGTTCCGGTGGCTCCGGTGGTGCCGGTGCCTTCGGTGCGGTGGCGGTCCTCGTGGCTCCGGCGCCCTGGGAGCTAGCCCCGGCCGATGTACGGCATGGCGGTCGCCATCACCGTCGCGAACTGCACATTGGCCTCCAGCGGCAGCTCCGCCATGTGCCGCACGGTGCGGGCGACATCGGTGACGTCCATGGTCGGTTCCACCGCGATCCGCCCGTCCGCCTGCCGCACCCCCCGGCTCATCGCCGCGGTCATCTCCGTGGCGGCGTTGCCGATGTCGATCTGCCCGCAGGCGATCCGGTACGGGCGGCCGTCCAGCGACAGTGACTTGGTCAGACCCGTCACGGCGTGCTTGGTCGCGGTGTACGCGACCGAGTTCGGCCGCGGCACGTGTGCGGAGATCGAGCCGTTGTTGATGATCCGGCCGCCCTGCGGGTCCTGGGCGCGCATCTGCCGGAACGCGGCGCGCGCGCAGAGGAAGGCCCCGGTCAGGTTGAGGTCGACCACGGCCCGCCACTCGGCGACGTCCAGCTCGTCCACCGGGGCCGGGGGGCCGAACGTGCCCGCGTTGTTGAACAGCAGGTCGACCCGGCCGAAGCGGGCGACGGCCGCGGCGAAGAGCGCGTCCACGGCCGCCGGGTCGGTGACGTCGGTCGGCACCACGGCCGTGCCCGCCGCGCCGGTGCCGCACAGCCGGGCCGTCTCGTGGAGCGGATCGCCCCGGCGCCCGGCGAGGACGAGCCGCCAGTCACCGGCCGCGAGCTCCGCCGCTACGGCGCGGCCCACGCCGCTGCCGGCTCCGGTGACGACGGCGGTGCGGTGGTCGATCGGCTGGGACACGGCGGGCTCCTCTGACGGGGCGGGGCGGGGCGGGTGGGGGTGGACACGGGGTGCGGGTGACGGGTCTCGGCCGGCGGCCGGGTGGCTCGATCGTTCCCGATCCAGGGGGCCGCGTCACTGGTGCGAGGATCCAAGGCCCGCCCCGTCCGGCCGGGCGGCGGGCTGTGCGCCCCGCCGGCCGAGCGCGCCCCGCCGGCCGAGCGCGCGCC
>NZ_JBEXNT010000291.1:0-2404 GCF_040611255.1 Kitasatospora sp. NPDC002965
GCCCTGGAGAACGCCGGCATCGGCCCCGACCGCGTCATCGGCGTCGGCCTCGGCGCCTACCTCGCCTGCAAGAACTGGGGCTCCGGCAAGCCCTCCGGCATGAAGGCCGCACTCTTCATCAACGGCAAGGACGTCGGCGCCCTCGCCGTCCAGACCATGTACGACAAGCTCAAGAACAGCAAGGACTTCCCCAAGGAAGCCTTCGCCCCCACCACCATGGTCGACGCCACCACCTGGAAGACCGCCGGCGTCACCTGCAGCTGACCCGGCGTCCGCGAGCCGTGCCGGTGCGGCAACCGCCGCCGTACCGGCACCCCACCCCCGTCGGTGCGCACCACGGCCCACCGCACCCGCCCGTGCCGCAGCGCCCGTCACGTCGCGGCGGCCACCGGCCCGGCATGCCCCCCGACGGCGTCACCAGTCCTTGCGAGGTCCCCATGCACACGCCCGGCAACCGCCCACCGAAGCCCGCGCCGCCCGACCCACCCGACCCGGTCGCCGCCCCCGTGGCCGTGGCCGTCGAGGGGATCACCAAGCGCTTCGGCACGGTCCAGGCACTCTCCGGCGTCGACCTGGAGTTTCCCGCCGGCCAGGTCACCGCCCTCATGGGCGAGAACGGCGCCGGCAAGTCCACCCTGCTCAGGATCCTCACCGGGGACCACCGGCCGACCGGGGGAAGGGTACTGATCGACGGGCAGCCGACCGTGCTGCCCTCGCCGCAGGACGCCCGCCGGCTCGGCATCCGCATCATCCCGCAGGAACCGGAGATCATCCCGCACGTCTCGGTCGCCGAGAACGTCTACGCCGGTTCCCTCCCCCGCAAGGCCGGCCGGCGCCTCGACCGGGCCGAACTCCACCGCCGCATCACCGCCGACCTCGTCCGCGTGGGCTTCGACAACGTCCTCCCCCCGCACCTTCTCGGCTCCGAGCTCACCCCGGCGCAACGCCAGCTGGTGGAGATCCTGCGGGCCCTGACCGGCGACGCCAAGGTCATCGCCTTCGACGAGCCGACCTCCTCGCTCTCCGACGGCGAGGTCGAGGCGCTGTTCGCCCTGATCGGGCGGCTGCGCGAGCGGGGCGTCGCCGTCATCTACGTGTCGCACCGGATGAAGGAGATCTTCCGGCTCGCCGACCGCATCGCCGTCCTGCGCGACGGCGCCGTGGCCGGCGTCCTGGACGCCGCACGGACCGACGAGGGCGAGGTGGTGCGCCTGATGGTCGGCCGTGACCTGTCCACCCTCTTCGTCCGGCAGGACGTCACCACCGACCGCGTCGTCCTCGACGTCCACGGCCTGACCACCGACCACGTCACCGGCATCGACCTCCGGGTCCGGGCCGGCGAGGTCGTCGCCCTCGCCGGACTCATCGGGGCGGGACGCTCCGAACTCGCCCTCGCGCTCGCCGGCGACCAGCCCGTCCGCTCCGGCACCGTCACCCTCGACGGCCGCACCCTGCGATCCGGCAGCCCCGGCGACGCCATCCGCGCCGGCCTGGGCCTCGCCCCCGAGGAGCGCAAGGCCCAGGCGCTGTTCCTGCACCGCTCGATCCGCGACAACACCTCGCTGGTCGTCCTCGGCCGGCTGCGCCGCTTCCGGTTCGTCCACCGGCGCCGCGAACGCGCGCTGGCCCAGGAGTTCACCGACCGGCTGCGGGTCCGCGCACCCTCCGTCGAGCACGAGGTCCGCAAGCTCTCCGGCGGCAACCAGCAGAAGGTCGTCCTCGCCCGCTGGCTCGCCCACCGGCCCAAACTGCTCATCCTCGACGAGCCGACCCGCGGCATCGACATCGGCGCCAAGTCCGAAATCTACCGGATCATCGCCGACCTCGCCCGGGACGGCGTGGCCCTGCTGGTCATCTCCTCCGAGCTCCCCGAGGTCCTCGGTCTGGCCGACCGCATCATCGTCATGCAGAACGGCCGCATCACCGGCGAACTCTCCCGGGCCGAGGCCACCGAGGAGGCCGTCCTCCACCTCGCCATGGCCGACGACCTCCAGCCCGCCGACACCGCCGAACCCGCCCGTGCCGACACCGCCCGGGCCGACACCGCCCGGGCCACCCGCACCACCGCTCCCACCGGCACCGACGCCGCCCCCGGAGGCCGCTCATGACCACGGCAACGGCCCACCGGCCCGCCGGACCCCGCACGGGGAAGCGCTCGCCGCTCGCCTCCCTCGGCGGTCAGAACCTCAGCCTGATCGGTGCGCTGGTCGCCGTCCTCGCCCTGTTCGGCATCCTCAACGACAACTTCCTCAGCCTCGGCAACATGCAGGTCATCGCCGAAGCCGCCACCATCACCGGCCTCCTCGCCATCGTCCAGACCGTCGTCATCATCTGCGGCGGCCTCGACATCTCCGTCGGCTCCCAAGCCGGCGTCGCCTCCGTCGTCTCCGCCATGGCCTTCACC
>NZ_JBEXNT010000292.1:0-2369 GCF_040611255.1 Kitasatospora sp. NPDC002965
GGCGTATATTGGCACCCCCGTTTTAAAAACAACACCCCGGGCCCGCAAACGCCCTAGGCGGGCGGCCCCCCCCCCGGGGCGGGGGCCGGGCCCCGGGGGGGGGGGGGGGGGGGCCGTCGCCTGTCCCGGGCCGACCGGCCCGCACCGGGCCGCGCCGGGCCGGGGCCTGGGGTCGGGCCTGGGGCCGGGTCGGGGCGACGTGGCGGCAGCCCGGACGGCGCGGCGCCGGGGGACACTGCTCCGGACGGGCCGCAGCGGGCTCCGGTCCGTCCGGACGGCCGGCGATCCGACCCGTCCGGGCGGCCCGCCGCTCCGAACCACGGGGTGGGCCGCGTGCCGCGCAGCCCGAATCGCCCCTGATCCGCCCCTGATCCGCCCCCGAACCAGCCCCGAGCGCCTCTGTCGCCGACCCGGGAGGTCCCGCCATGAACCAGCGCCTGCTCCGCCTCACCGGCGCCGCCACCGCCGTCTACGGTCTCGCCGTCGCCCGCCGCCCCGCCCTGCTCGCCCGCCCCTCCGGCCTCACGGCGCCGGACGGCTCGGTCCCCGCCGCCGTCGCCGCGTGCGTGCGCCCGCTGGCCTTCCGCGACGCCGCCTGCGGCCTCGCCATGGCGCTGGCGCCGAACGACTCGGCGCTCCGCGCCGCCACGGCCGTCCGGATCGCCTCGGACTTCGGCGACGCCGCCCTGCTCGCCACCGCCCTCCCGACCCGCCGGCACCGCGTGATGGCGGTCGCGGTCTCGGTCGGCTGGGGCGCACTCTCCGTCGCCGGCCTGCTGACGTCCGGCCGGGATCTCTCCACGCGTCAAGTCTCTTGATGATCGAGAGATAGGATCCGGGCTGTCCACCACCCGCCCCTGTCCGGAGGGCGCCCCGCCATGCCCACTGCCCGTCCCACCGCCCCGCCGAGCGCGCCGTCCCCCGCCACCCCCGGTGGCCGGCGGCGCCTGCGCCTGCTGGTCCCGCTCGCCCTGCTCGTCGTCTGGCTCGGCCTCGGCGGGGCCTTCGGCTCGTACGCGGGCCGGCTCGGGGAGGTCGCCACCAACGACCGCGCCGCCTTCCTGCCGCGCAGCGCCGAGTCCACCGAGGCCGCGCGCCTCGGCGAGGCGTTCCGGACCACCGACGCGATGCCGGTCGTCATCGTCTGGGAGAGCCGCACCGGCCCCGTCGACGACACCCGCCGCGCCGCCGCCGAGCAGGCCCTCCGGGCCGCCGCGGCCCTGCCCGGAGCCACCGGACAGGTCTCGCCCGCCGTCCCCGCCGAGGACGGCCGAGCCCTCCAGGGCGTCGTCCAGCTGCGCGCCGACCTCGGCCGGGAGACCGCGGACACCGTCCGGGCCGTCCGCGACCTCGCCGCCCGGGTACCCGACACCACCGTCGGCCTGACCGGGCCGGCCGCCATCCTCGCCGACCTGGGCGGAGCCTTCGCCGGCATCGACGGCCTGTTGCTCGGCGTCGCCCTCGGCGTCGTGCTGCTGATCCTGCTCGCCGTCTACCGCAGCGTGCTGCTGCCGCTCCTGGTCATCCTCGGCGCGGTCTTCGCCCTCGGCGTCGCCTGCGCGCTGGTCTACCTGCTCGCCGACCACGACCTGGTCACCGTCGACGGCCAGATCCAGGGCCTGCTGTCGATCCTGGTCATCGGCGCCGCCACCGACTACGGCCTGCTGCTCGCCGCCCGCTTCCGCGAGGAGCTGCACCTGCACGGCGACCGGTTCGCGGCCATGCGCACCGCCTGGCGGCAGTCGGTCGAACCGATCGCCGCCTCCGGTGCCACCGTCGCCCTCGGTCTGCTGGTGCTGCTCCTCTCCGACCTCACGAACAACCGGGCCCTCGGTCCCGTCGGCGCCATCGGCATCGGCTGCGCCGTGCTCTCCGCGCTCACCTTCCTGCCCGCCGCGCTGGTGCTGACCGGCCGCGCCGCCTACTGGCCGGCGCGGCCCGCCGCCGACGGCCGGCCACCGGTGCACGCCGTCTGGGGGCGGATCGCGGCGCTGGTCGCCCGCCGCCCGCGCGCCCTGTGGGCGGGCAGCCTCGCCGTCCTCGCCGCACTGGCCGCCTTCGCCCCGGGACTCGACGCGGGCGGCGTCCCGCAGACCGAACTGTTCGTCAAGGCCCAGCCCTCCGTGGCCGGCCAGCGGCTGCTCTCCGCGCACTTCCCCGGCGGCAGCGGCAACCCCGCCGTGGTGATCGCCGCCGCCGACCGGGCCGAGGCGGTCGCCACGGCCGCCGCCGTCCCCGGCGTGGCCGCCCGCCGCCCCCTCACCGCCCGCGCCCCCCCCCGCCCGCCGCGGGGGGGGGGCGGCCGGGGCCCCCCCGAGGGGGCGCGCGGGGGCCCCGCCCCCCCCCCCGAGGCGCGCCCCCCCCCGCCC
>NZ_JBEXNT010000293.1:0-2356 GCF_040611255.1 Kitasatospora sp. NPDC002965
GTCGAGGGCGACGACGCGGGTCTCGCCCTCCCCGTAGACCTTGTTGAGGCCGGTGGCGCGGGCGGCCGCCCGGCCGGTGCGGACGGCGGTTGCGGTCGACGTGGTCACGGGGTGCTCCTTGGGGTCGCGGGCAGGACGGGCCCGGACGGCGCCGGGGAAGTCGTTGGCCGGCCGGGCCCCCTCCCGGGGGTGTCCAGCCGTACCTCCATGCTCGGCCACGTGATCATGGTTTCTCGTCGCTCCGCCGGACGGTTGGCCTGACCACCGCTGGGCGTACGCCCAGCTGACGCCCTCCTCCTGCGGTATGACACCGACCCTGACCGGAGGGCCGGTGGCCGGATCGCACGCCCTTGGTGGCCAAATCACGAACTGTTCGTCAGATGGCAAGGAAACATGACAACTTCCCTGGCTCGGAACATGCGAAAGGGGAGGCCGGGATACTAGGCTCAGGGGTGGCCCGTACGGGGGCGGAGCGCTGCTCTCCGGTCCGCAGGCGAGGCCGGGTCCGCAGGACGCCCGGATGGTGGAACGCAGACACGGGCAGCTTAAAACTGCTTGGCCGTGAGGCCGTGCCGGTTCGAGTCCGGCTCCGGGCACCGACCGACTCGCGGGGACGCCGACCGGCGTCCCCGCCGGACGTCCCCCGCCGCACGTTCCCGCCGGATCCTCCTCGCGGCGGATGTTGGTTTTTTTGCCAAGCCATTACCCTTGTGACGGGCGGTGCAGTACCGCCACGGAGGGAATGAGCAATGAGAAGCAGCAACCCGGTCTTCTCGCGGGAAGGGTCCTTCACCCGCGAGTCCGGCTACGCGGGTTTCGGGACGACCCAGACCCCGTCGGCCGGGGGCCCGTCCGCCACCAACCCGTACGGCAACAACCCGTACGGGAACAACCCGTACGCCGGCAGCCCCTACGCGCAGCAGCCGCAGGGCCAGGCGCCGCTGACCGACGACCAGCTGGTCGAGATGTACCGGGCTCCGTCGGCCGGTCCGCTGGCGACGGGCCGGATGACGATCGACGACGTGGTCGCGCGCACCGCGATGACGCTGCTCACCCTGGTCGCCGGCGGCGGCCTGGCCTGGTTCCTCCTGCCGGACCGCAACTACGGCCTCGCCATCGGCGCCGGTCTGGTCGCCTTCGTGGTCGGCATGGTGGTCTCGTTCAAGCGGAGCGTCAGCCCGCCGCTGATCCTCACCTACGCGGCCCTGGAGGGCTTCGCGCTCGGTGCGATCACCAAGATGCTCAACGCCGCCCTGCCGGGCATCGCGATCCAGGCGGTCCTGGGCACCGCGGCGGTCTTCGCGGCGATGCTGATCGCCTACAAGACCGGCCGGATCCGGGTCACCCCGCGCTACACGCGGATCGGCATCGCGATCGCGATGGGCTTCGTGCTGCTGCTGATGATCAACATGGTCGCGTCGCTGTTCGGCGCGGACATGGGCCTGCGCTCCGGCCCGCTGGGCATCGTGGTCGGCCTGATCGGGATCGCCCTCGGCGCCTTCTTCCTCTCGCTGGACTTCGCCGCGATCGAGGAGGCCATCGCGCAGGGCGCGCCGCAGAAGGAGTCCTGGCGGGCCGCCTTCGGGCTCACCCTCTCGCTGGTCTGGATCTACATCGAGATGCTGCGGCTCATCGCGATCCTGCGCGGCGACGACTAGCCGCCGGTCCTCGCGGACGCCTCTCGCGCCTCGTGCGCACACGGCCGCCGGGCCCCGGAGCACTCGCTCCGGGGCCCGGCGGCTTTCGCGTACGGGCGCTCGCGGGCCGCGCCGTATGCTCGCGGCATGTCCGATGAGAAGACCCTGGCCGAGGCAGTCGACGCCCTGGCGGACCGGTTCCGTTCGATGCCGCAGAGCCGGCTGCACGGTGTGGTCCCCGGCCACGCGTCGCGGGCGGCGGCCGCGCTGGCCCTGGCCCGGTGGCTGGCCGCGGCGGCGCGGGCGGTCGAGGGCGGGCCGGTGCGGGAACTTCCGGAGGCCGGGGCGTTCGCGGTCGGCGACCAGCTCGCGGTGACCGGGCACGACCTGGTGGCGGCACTGGCCGGGCTGCCCGGGGACGACGGGGTGGCGCTGCCGGCGGAGCTCGGCGGGCCGTCGACGGTCGCGGCGGTCCGGGCCGAGGCATCGGCCCGGGTGGCGCGGGCGGCCGCGCTCTGCCACTGAGCGGGACGGGCGAGTGCTCCGCCGGGAGCTCACCGGAACTCACCGGGAACGTCACCGGGAGCCTGCCGCGCCGGGGCCGGACCGGGCCCTCGTCCGGGCCCGCCGGAGACGCCGCAGTCGACGAAGCCGATCTCCTTGGCGGCGAGCGCCTCGGCGTGCTTGACGTCGTCGGTCCAGCGGGAGTTCCCGCCGTC
>NZ_JBEXNT010000294.1:0-2184 GCF_040611255.1 Kitasatospora sp. NPDC002965
CACCCCGTGCGACTCCACCAGACGCCGAGCCACCAACCCGCCCAACGTCCCCGTCCCACCCGTCACCAACACCGTCCCCGCCGGATCCAACACCCGGCCACCGCCCGCTCCGGCCTCGGCCGGCGCACCGGCCCGCGCCAGGCGCGGCACCACCGCGCGGCCGTCTCGCCACGCCACCTGGGGCTCGCCCGACGCCAGCGCGTCGGCGACCAGCGCGGCGGGCGCCGCCGAGCCGTCGGTGTCCACCAGGACGATGCGGCCCGCGTGTTCGAGCTGCGCGGTGCGCACCAGGCCCCACACGGCGGAGGCCGCCGGGTCGTCGGCCGCGTTCGCGGTCAGGACGGCGAGCGGACGGTCGGAGTCGCCGGCCAGGTGCTCCTGGATCCGGGTGAGCGCGGTACCGACGAGCTCCCGGCCCGCCTGCGGCGCCGGCAGCCCGCTGGGAGCGGTCAGGTCGAGCACCTCCCCCGCCGCCGCCCCGGCCTCGGCGCGCGGCAGTTCGGCCGGCGTCCAGTCGAGGCGGTACAGGTGGTCGGCGGCCGGATCCTGGACGGCGGACAGCCGCTCGGGCGCCACCGGCCGCAGGACCAGCGCCCCGACGGCGCCGACCGGTCGGCCGACCGGGTCGGTGAGCGCGAAGGACACGCTGTCCGGGCCCTCCCGGCGGGCGTGCACCCGCAGGGCGGTGGCCCCCGACGCGAACAGGGCCACGTCGTTCCAGGCGAACGGCAGCAGGACCTCGCCCGGGCGGGCCACCGGGGCCGCGCCCAGGTTGGCGGACTGCAGCGCCGCGTCCAGCAGCGCCGGGTGCAGGCCGAACCGCCCGGCGGACTCGGTCAGTTCCTCCGGCAGGGCGACCTCGGCGAACACCTCCTCGCCCGAGCGCCAGGCGGCCCGCAGGCCCCGGAAGGCGTCGCCGTACTCGTACCCGGCCTCCGCCAGGCGGTCGTAGAAGCCGTCCAGTGCGACCGGCTCCGCGCCGGCCGGCGGCCACGCCTCGTAGCCGAACTCCGCCGCGGCCTCGGCCGCCAGGAAGCCGGTGGCGTGCCGGGTCCAGGTGCCCTCGCCGTCCTCGTCACGCGAGTGCACGTGGACGGCCCTGCGGTCGTCGTCGGCGGCCGGATCGACCGTGACGCGGATCTGGACGCCACCGCGCTCGGGCAGGATCGCGGGGGCCTCCACGACGAGCTCCTCCAGGCGGCCGAGCCCGGTCTGCTCGCCGGCCCGCAGGGCGAGTTCGAGGAAGGCCGCACCGGGCAGCAGGATGTTCCCGGAGACGGCGTGGCCGGCCAGCCATGGGTGCGAGCGGGTCGACAGCCGGCCGGTGAACACCGCGCCCCCGTCGGGCAGTTCCACCAGGGTGCCGAGCAGCGGGTGCCCGGCCGCGGCGACGCCGAAGGCGGTCACGTCGCCGGTCCCGGCGACGGGCTCCAGCCAGAAGCGCTGGTGCTGGAAGGCGTACGTGGGGAGTTCGGAGGGCCGGAGGGTGCCGGCGCCGGCGAACGCCGCCGACCAGTCCACCTCGACCCCGCGGACGTACAGCTCGGCGGCCGAGAGCAGGACGCGGTCCCACGCACCGTCCTCACGCCGCAGTGTCCCCGTGGCGACGGTCGGGGCCGGGACCGTCTCCTCCAGCGCCTCCGCGATGCTGTGGACGAGCACCGGGTGCGCGCTCACCTCGACGAAGGCCCGGAACCCCTCGGCGGCGAGCGTGTCCACCGCCTCGGCGAAGCGGACGGTCTGCCGCAGGTTGCGGTACCAGTACCCGCCGTCCAGCTCAGGACCCTCCAGCCACCGGCCCTCCACCGTCGACAGGAACGGGATCGCGGCGGGCCGGGGCCTCACCGCGGCCAGCAGATCCGCCAACTCGCCCTCGATCGACTCCACATGGGACGTGTGGGAGGCGTAGTCCACCGGAACCCGCCGCACCCGCACACCCTGCTCCTCAAAGCCGGCCACCAGCGTGTCCAGCGCGTCCGGGTCACCGGCCACCACCACGGACGACGGCCCGTTCACGGCCGCCACCTCCACACCGGCCGGCAGACCGTCGGCCACCTCGGCGGCCGGCAGCGCGACGGACACCATGCCCCCACGACCCGCCAGACCCCGCGCGATCGCCTGCGAACGCAGCGCCACCACGGCGGCGGCGTCCTCCAGCGACAGGATCCCCGCGACATGCGCCGC
>NZ_JBEXNT010000295.1:0-2095 GCF_040611255.1 Kitasatospora sp. NPDC002965
GCGGGCGCGCGGGGGTTGGGGGTGGGGTGGGTGGGCTAGGGGCGGCCCGTCGCCGGGGACGACGGCCCGCCCGCGTTCCGCCGCCCCCGGTGCGAGCGGGGGCGGCGGGGCCCCGGGTACGGGGGGCCCGGGGCCGTTCAGGGGCGGGGGTGCGGCCCCCGCCGGTCAGGGGCTGTTCGGGGTCCAGCCGGCGACGAGTCCGAGGAGCCCGGGGAATCGGGCGTCCAGGTCGTCGATCCGTACGTGGCTGCGCCGCTCCAGGCCGTACTGGCGCTGGCGGATGACGCCCGCCTGGCGCAGCGCCTTGAAGTGGTGGGTCAGCGAGGACTTGGGCCGGTCCAGCCCGAACCAGCCGCAGGGGTGGTCGAACCGCTCCCGTTCCAGGAGGAGCTTGCGGACGATGGTGAGCCGCAGCGGGTCGCTCAGGGCCCCGAGTACGAGCTCCAGCCTGAGCTCCTCGACGGCCGGCTCGGGAAGCGCCTCCGGCAGGTCGGCCGGTTCCGGCAGGACGACGAAGGGCGGGGCCTGGCGCAGCGTCGAAGGCATGGGCGACTCCTCGTGGGCCGAAAGGATTTCGGACTCTCCTGTACGAGTCTCATCGTACTGCATGCTATGTTCGAGTTAACTCGTACTACGTCTGGCGGAGGGAGCGACCATGTCGGAGAGTCGGACGGTGTCGGTGCAGGAGGCCGCCGAGGCGGACCTGCCGACGCCCGGGAGGGAGCAGGGGGCGGCCGCGGGGACGCCCACCTGGTGGGTGTGGCTGGCCGCGTGGCCGGTGACCGCGGTGTTCGTCCTGTCCAACGCGGCGACCCCGCTGTACGTGGTCTGGCAGCGGGACATCGGGTTCTCCAAGGGCACCCTGACCGTCGTGTTCGCGTTCTACATCGTCGGGCTGCTGGGCTCGCTGCTGGTCTCCGGGGTGGTCTCCGACCGGCTCGGCCGCAAGCCGGTGCTGCTGCCCGCGCTGGGTCTGGCGGTGGCCGCCTGCGCGATCTTCGCCACCGCCTCGTCGGTCGCCGCGCTGATCGTGGCCCGGCTGTTCACCGGCATCGCGGTCGGCGCCGTGGTCTCGGCCGGCATGGCGGCCGTGACCGACGTGGCGGGCCCGGCCCGCAAGCGCCTCGCCGCCCTGCTGGCCTCCTGCGCGATGGTCTTCGGCGCGGGCCTCGGCCCGCTGCTCGCCGGGGTGCTCTCCGAGACGGCGCCCGGCCCGACCGTGACCGTCTTCGTGGTCGAGGCGGTGCTGCTGGCCACCGCGGTCCTCGCGGTGCTGCGGATGCCGGTCCGCCGGCCAGCCGCGCCGGCGAAGGGCGCCTGGATCCGGGTGCCCGGGGTCCCGCGCGGCAACGGCCTGCAACTCGCCCTCGGCATCGCGGTGTTCGCGCCCGGCATCACCGCGACCTCGTTCGTGCTCTCGCTCGGCCCGTCGCTGCTCTCCGGCCTGCTCGGCACCACCAGCCGGATCGTGGCCGGCGCGATGGCGTTCGTGATGTTCCTGACCGCCACCGCCGTGCAGTTCGCCGTCCAGAAGCTGCGCCGGCGCACCATCCTGATGGCCGGCGCGGTCTCCACCACGCTGGCCATGGTGACGCTGATCGCCGCCGTCCACGCCTCCTCCGTTCCCGTGCTGGTCGCCTCGGCCCTGCTCGCCGGGGCCGGCCAGGGCATGGGCCAGCTCGGCGGTCTCTCGCTGCTGAACTCCGCCGTCCCGCCGCGGCGCCTGGCCGAGGCCAACGCCGCGCTCAACGTGGGCGGTTACGTGCCGGCCGGGCTGCTCCCGGTGTCGGCCGGCTACCTCAGCGACTCCGTCGGGCTCACCGACGGGGCGACGGTCTTCGGCGTCGTCCTGCTGGTGCTGGCCGTCGCCGGCGGCCTGATCGTGGCCGGCAGCCGGGGCCGGCTGCCGGAGACCACCTGACCGGTCCGGCCTCCCCGACCGGCCCCCGTCCGGCCGGGTCGACCGGACCCGGGGTCCGACGGACCCCCGGCGAAGGCCCCCCCCGGGCGGCCCCCCGCGGGCGGACCACCGGCGCGGGCCCCGCCCCCCCCCCCCCCCCCCCCCGGGGGGGCCCCCCCCGCGTCCGGCGCGGGA
>NZ_JBEXNT010000296.1:0-2000 GCF_040611255.1 Kitasatospora sp. NPDC002965
TCCCGCAACCGCTCCGCGAACGCTCGCGACCCCAGCAGACCCACCGCCATACCCAGCCACTGACCACCCTGACCCGGATACACGAACACCACGTCGGTGGAGTCGAGCGCGGTGCCCGCCACGAGCCCGGACCCGACCGCCTCCAGACCGGCGAGGTCCCAGGCCACGGCCCGGTCCGGCAGTACGGCGCGCCGGGCCAGCGTCGCGCCGACCTCCCCCAGCGGCGCGCCGCCCTCCGCGTGCGCCAGGACGGCGGCGGCCTGGGCCCGCAGCGCGGCCGGGCCGGCCCCGGAGAGCAGCAGCGGCACCGGCCCCGTCCCGGCGGCCGGCGACGGCTCCCGGACCGGATCGCCCTGCTCCAGGATCACGTGGGCGTTGGTACCGCTCATGCCGAACGAGGAGACGGCCGACCGGCGCGGGCGGCCCACCGCCGGCCAGGGCCTGGCGTCGGTGAGCAGCTCCACCCTCCCCGCGGTCCAGTCGACCTTCGGGGTCGGCGCGTCGACGTGCAGCGTCTTCGGCAGCTGCCCGTGCCGCATGGCCTCGACCATCTTGATGATGCCGCCGACGCCCGCCGCCGCCTGGGTGTGCCCGATGTTCGACTTCAGAGAGCCCAGCCAGAGCGGCTCGCCCTCGGCCCGGTCCTGGCCGTACGTCGCCAGCAGCGCCTGGGCCTCGATCGGGTCGCCCAGCGTGGTGCCCGTCCCGTGCGCCTCGACCGCGTCGACCTCCTGCGCCGTCAGGCCGGCGTTCGCGAGCGCCTCCCGGATGACCCGCCGCTGGGCCGGGCCGTTCGGCGCGGTCAGCCCGTTCGAGGCGCCGTCCTGGTTCACCGCCGTGCCCCGCACCACGGCCAGGACCGGACGGCCGGCGGCCCGCGCCGAGGAGAGCCGCTCGACCAGCAGCACCCCGGCGCCCTCGCCCCAGCCGGTGCCGTCGGCGGCGGCGGCGAACGACCGGCAGCGGCCGTCGGTGGCGAGGGCGCGCTGCCGCGAGAACTCCAGGAAGGTCCCGGGCGTCGACATCACCAGGACGCCGGCGACCAGCGCCTGGTCGCACTCGCCGCTGCGCAGCGCCTGCACGGCCAGGTGCAGCGCGACCAGCGAGGACGAGCAGGCGGTGTCGACCGTGACCGCCGGGCCCTCCAGGCCGAACGTGTAGGCGAGCCGGCCGGACAGGACGCTGGAGGCGTTGCCGGTGCCCAGGTGGCCCTCCAGCTCGCCGGGACGGTCGCCGAGCAGGCCCAGGTAGTCCTGGTCGTTGCTGCCGGCGAAGACACCGGTGCGGGTGCCGCGCTGCCCCAGCGGGTCCAGGCCGGCCCGCTCGAACGCCTCCCACGCGCACTCCAGCAGCAGCCGCTGCTGCGGGTCCATGGCGCGGGCCTCGCGCGGGCTGATCCCGAACAGCGACGCGTCGAAGTCACCGGCGTCGTGCAGGAATCCGCCCTCGCGCGCCATCGAGGTACCGGGCGCGTCGGGGTCGTCGTCGAACAGCGTGGTGAGGTCCCAGCCCCGGTCGGTCGGGAACTCCCCGACCGCGTCCCTGCCCTCCGCGACCAGGCGCCAGAGGTCCTCCGGGCCGCGCACCCCACCGGGGTAGCGGCAGGCCGTGCCGACGACGGCGATCGGCTCGGAGGCCCGGGCCTCGGCCTCCTGCTGCCGGCGGCGGAGCCGGTCGGTCTCCTTCAGTGCGCTGCGCAGGGCCTCGACGAGCTTCTCGTCCGGCTGGGTCATGGTCCACTCCGCTCGTCAGGCCGCTCTGGGGCCTCGGAAATGCTCACGTGGGAGGCGACGGGGTACGTCGCGGGCGACAGGTGACAGGGGCTGGTGAGGGTGACCGGGGGCACCGGCCCGGGGCAGGTGCCCCCGGGCGGGGGCCGGTCTGCCGGACGGTCGGGGCGTCGGACGGTCGGGGCGCCCGGGTAAGGGGTACAGGGGGCCCGGGGGGTGCCCCGCCGCCGGGGGGGGGGTTTGGGGGTAGGGGGGCGGGGGGGGGGTGGT
>NZ_JBEXNT010000297.1:0-1981 GCF_040611255.1 Kitasatospora sp. NPDC002965
CACTCTCCACGAGGTCGTATGCGGGCGACAGGCCGAAGTCGGCACGCTGGCGGGCCACCAGGTCCAGCAGCATGTGCAGCTCGGCGGCGCGGCGGGCCTCCGCGCGGGTCCGCTCCACCCGCTTCAGCGCCTCGGCGAAATCGATCACGTCGATCAGCCGGCGGTGCCCCGGCCAGTGGGCGACGTCGCCGATGCCCGTGGCCCGCTCGTAGTCCCCGACCGCCGCGGCGTAGTCGTCCGGATGAAGCCAGCCGGTGGCGACGTCGCGCAGCAACACGGTCAGGTCCCACTCCCGGCGCCCGGCCTGCGGCCAGGACGCCACCGCCAACCGCACCGCCCCCGGCCGGTCGCGACGCAGGTTCGGAACCTGGCTGACTCCCAGGACGGTGGTCGGCGGCGTCGGCCAGCTCAGCTCGGCGTAGCGGGCGGACAGCTCGGACAGGTGCTCCACCAGCAGCGCCCGGTCCTCGTCGACCAGGCGGGTGCGGCCCAGCCGGCTCTTCAGGTGCCTGATCGGCTGATGGTCGAACAGCCCGTCGGGCGCGAGGGTGTGGACGGCGGCCAGTAGGGCCCCGGCCGCCGCGGGCGGCGCCGCCCACCGGCCGGTGTCGTGCCAGAAGGTGACGCAGGAATCGGCCACCGGGACCGGCTGCGGGTACGCGGGTTCGACGACCGGGATCCCGCGGCCCGCGAGCCACTGCGCGCCACTCACCGGTCCCATCGCCGTGTCGCTGATCCGGCCCAGGTGCACCTGGGCGATCACCGCGTCGTCCAGCCGCCACACCGCACTCGCCCCCGACGCCCGCACCGCCGAGGCCGCGCCCCACCCGACCTTGCGGCACGCCGCGGCGAGCACCTGCGCGGCGGCGACCTCCGTCACCCGGGGCCGCAACCGACCCGGCGACGGCTCCGCCACACGGTCGTCCAGATCCGACAGGAACGCCGTCACCTCGACCTCCCTCGGGCGCAGCTGCGCCGTGATCGATCCGGTGGTGAGGTACTGCTGGGCGCTGCCCTTGAGCAGGACCACGGCGGGCCGTTGCGCGAGGGGGCCGGTGGTGAGGGTGTCGCGTAGCCAGGTCAGGGCGTCGTCGGTGGTCGCGAAGTTGCGTGGGTGCGGGCTCGTGTCCGCCGCGGCGGCGCCGATTCCCGCGGCCTCGACGGCGTAGGTGGTGACCGTCTCGCGGACCCGGGCGGTCGCGGGATCGGCCCAGGGTGTGGGCGGCTCGCCGAGCAGCGCCACCGCGCGGGCCCTCTCCTGGGTCGCCCGGCGGTGCAGGACCCGCAACGCGGCCGTCGTCGCCTGCGGGCCGGTGCCGCAGCCGTCCGCGTACAGCAGTCGGGCGCCGTGGTCCGCGGTCTCGGTGTGCAGGCAGCCGCTGGGAAGGCGCAGGCGCTTGAGGCGGTCGACGACGCTCTGCAGGCGTTGGCCGGCGGCGAGGGCGGTGGCGGCGGCCGCCAGGGCGGGCAGCAGGTGGTCCGGGCCGTGGAGGGGAAGGTCCACCACCCGCGAGCGGGGCCCGTAGGCGAGAGTGAACCGGGTGCGGCCGTCGGGCAGGACCAGCACGTCCTCCGCGCGGACCTGGGCGGGGACCTCCTCGCCGACCGTGTAGGTGATCAGTCGGCCGGTGGTCGGCAGGTCGCTCGCGCCGGCGGGCACGACCAGGGTCGCCTCCCGGCTCAGGAGGACCGCGCCCTCGCGGAACGGGCCGCCGGGCAACACCGTGAGAATCTGCGGGCGCAGGATCTCCATCGCACTGTCGTAGGCGTCGGCGCCGGCCGCGCCGAGGTCGGCCACCACGTGACGGGCAGCGTCCGGAGCGGCGAGCAGCGCGACCGTCACCGCGGCCGGACCGCCGGGGTGTTCGTCCTCGACCACCGTCAGGTCGTCCGGCAGAAGCTGTCCGAGGATCTGCGCCGCGATCAGGCTGTCCGCGCCGCCCGTGACCGCGATCCTCCAGTCGGTCGTGCGCGCGACGTG
>NZ_JBEXNT010000299.1:0-1804 GCF_040611255.1 Kitasatospora sp. NPDC002965
TGCCGGTCCTGCTGACCGGCGAGGGCGGCATCGGCAAGACCGCGCTGGCGCTGGCAGCCCTCCACGGCGCCGCCCGGCCGCCCGGCGGCGTGCTGTACGCGGACCTCGGCGCGCACTCCCTTCTCCCGCCGACGCTGGACGCGCTGGTGGGCCGGTTCCTGCGGGCGCTGGGGATCACCACCGTGCCGCCGGACCCGGCGGAGGCCTACGCGCTGCTGCTGTCGCTGGCCGACGACCGGCCGGTCGGTCTGCTGCTCGACAACGCGGCCGGCTGGGAGCAGGTGACGCCGCTGCTGGCCCTGGCGCCCGCGCCGATGGTCGTCACCGCCCGCACCCCGCCACCGGAGCTCCTCGCCGCCGAAGTGCGCCACCACCGGCTCGGCCCGCTGCCGCCCGACGCCGCCCACCACCTGTTCACCACGACGTGCACCCGGCCCGTGCCCGCCCGCCTCCTCGACCCGCTGCTCGCCCGGTGCGCCGGCCGGCCGCTGGCGATCGTCCTGGCCGCCGCCCGGCACGCCCTCGACCCCTCCACCACCCACCTGCCCGGCCCCCGGCCGGCCGCCGCCCTCCCGGAGACCACCGTGGACGACGCCCTCACCCACGCCCATGACGCCCTCGGCGCCTCCCACCCGGCAGCCGCCCGCCTCTACCGCGTCCTCGGCACCCTGCCGCTGCCCGGCATCCGGATCGACACCGCGATGGCGGCCGCGGCCGCCGCCCTCGACCCGGACACCTGCCGGCGCCTGCTCGCCATCCTCACCGACCGACGCCTGATCACCCCCGACAACCCCGAACAGCTGGACGGCCGGTTCGTGTTCGCGGCCGCCGACGGCCGCCGCCACGCCGCCCGCCTCGCCACCCTCGCCGACGGCCCCACCGCGGCCCACACCTTCCTCGCCCGCGCCCTGGACTGGCTGACCGCCCAGGCCCACGACGCCGCCCGCCAACTCGCCCCGCACCGCCGCGACCTGCCCCCCGAACTCCTCCACCTCCCCACCCACCACCCCCACATCCACACCCCCGACCAGGCCCGCACCTTCTTCGCCACCCACGACGACGTCCTCCTCACCGCCCTTCACACCGCCCGCGACGCCCGCCTCGACGCCCACACCGCCTTCCTCGCCCACGCCTACTTCCCCCACCTGCTGCGGCGCCGCGACTACCAGGTCTGGGTCACCGCGCTGGACCTCGCGGTGACCGCCGCCTACCGCCTGACCTCCCAGGCCCCGCGCGCCGGATCCGGCCGGGCCCTGCTGCGCGAGCTCCTCGGCTCACGCGCCACCGCACTACGCGCCCTCGGCCGTCACAACGGCGCGATCGCCGACTGCCGCATCGCCCACACGATGGCCATCGAGGACCGCGACCAGGCCGACGAGGCCAGGGCCCTGCACGACCTCGCCGCCTGCTACCGCGGCTGCGGGCGCCCGGACGACGCCCGCCCGCACCTCCAGAACGCCCACGCCATGCGCCAGGCACTGGGCCGCGCCCGGGACGCCGCCGTCACCCTCACCGCCCTCGCGGAAACCGTCGCCGACCTGGGGGAACGCTCCACCGCCCTCGACTACCTACAGACCGCCCGCCGCGCCCTGCTCGCCGAAGGCGACCAGCTGAACGCCGCCCGCGCCCTGGCCCTGACCGGCCACCTCCTCACCGCCGACGGCCACCCCGACGACGCCCGAGACGCGCTACGCCAGGCCCTCGCCGAATTCGAGGCCGAGCACGCCGTGCTCTGGCAGGCCCGCGTCCTCAACTGGAACGCCCTGGCCGCCGAAGCGCAGCACCGCAACCACGAGGCCATCGA
>NZ_JBEXNT010000300.1:0-1747 GCF_040611255.1 Kitasatospora sp. NPDC002965
ATGTTGGACTTCAGCGAGCCCAGCAGCAGCGGCCGGTCCGCCGGGCGGTCCTGCCCGTAGGTGGCGAGCAGCGCCTGGGCCTCGATCGGGTCGCCCAGCGGTGTGCCGGTGCCGTGCGCCTCGACCACGTCGACGTCGGCGACGCCCAGCCGTGCGGCGGCCAGCGCCTGGCGGATCACCCGCTGCTGGGCCGGGCCGTTGGGCGCGGACAGCCGGCTGCTGGCGCCGTCCTGGTTGACCGCCGTGCCCCGGACGACGGCGAGCACCGGGTGCCCGTTGCGGCGCGCCTCGCTGAGCCGCTCCAGCAGCAGCAGACCGACGCCCTCGCCCCAGCCGGTGCCGTCCGCGTCCGCCGAGAAGGACTTGCAGCGGCCGTCGGCGGCCATCCCGCCCTGCCGGCTCATCTCCACGAACGGCACCGGGGTGGACATCACCATCGCGCCGCCGGCCAGCGCCAGCGTGCACTCGCCGGAGCGCAGCGCCTGCGCGGCCAGGTGGATCGCCACCAGCGAGGAGGAGCAGGCGGTGTCCACGCTGAGCGTGGGGCCCTCCAGGCCGAAGGTGTAGGCCATCCGGCCGGAGGCGACGCTGTCGGAGCTGCCGTTGCCCAGGTATCCGGCGACGTCCTCGGGCACCCGGCGCAGCCGCACCGCGTAGTCCTGGTACATCACGCCGAGGAAGACGCCGGTGCGGCTGCCGCGCAGCGTGCGGGCGTCGATCCCGGCGCGCTCGAAGGCCTCCCAGCCGGTCTCCAGCAGCAGCCGCTGCTGCGGGTCCATGGCCAGCGCCTCGCGCGGCGAGATGCCGAAGAGGCCGGGGTCGAAGGCGCCGACCCCGCTCAGGAAGCCGCCCTCGTCGGCGTAGCTGGTGTCCGGCCGTCCGCGGTCCTTGTCGACCAGCGCGTCCAGGTCCCAGCCGCGGTCGGCCGGGAACGGGGTGACGGCGTCGACACCGCCGGCGACCAGCTCCCAGAGCTCCTCGGGCGAGGTGACCCCGCCGGGGTAGCGGCAGCTCATCGCGACGACGGCGATCGGCTCGTGGTCCTTGGCCTCGACCTCCTGCAGTCGCTGGCGGGTGCGGTGCAGGTCGGTCGCGACACGCTTGAGGTAGTCGCGCAGCTTGTCGTCATTCACCGGTGGTCACCTTCGTCAGCGGGTTGCGGGGGTGCGGGGCACGCGGGTCCGGCGGCGTGTCCGTCATGACAGCCCCAGCTCGTTCTCGATGAAGTCGAAGAGGTCGTCGTCGCCGGCCGTGGCCATCCGTTCCTCCAGTCCGTCCGCCGGGCCGCCGGAGGCGTCCGGGGCGACCCGGGAGAGCAGGGCCTGGAGCCGCCCGGCCAGCGCCGGGTCCAGCGGGTCGGCGGCCAGCGCCTGTTCCAGCCGTTCCAGTTCGGCCAGCCCGGCGACCTGCGGCTCGGCGGGCGCCGGGACCAGCTGCTCGCCGAGGTGCGCGGCGATCGCGGTCGTGCTCGGGTGGTCGAAGAGCAGGGTGGCGGGCAGCCGCAGGCCGGTGGCCGCGCGCAGCCGGTTGCGCAGTTCGACGGCGGTCAGCGAGTCGAAGCCGAGCTCCAGGAGGCCGCGGTCGGCCGACACGCTCTCCTGCGGGGAGAAGCCCAGGATCAGGCCGACGTGCGAGCGGACCAGCTCCAGCAGCACCCGGGCCCGCTGCGGCTCGCCGAGTCCGGCCAGCCGGTGCAGCAGGGCCTGCGGCGCGTCCGCGGCGGCCGCTCCGGCCGCCGCCGCCTCGC
>NZ_JBEXNT010000301.1:0-1747 GCF_040611255.1 Kitasatospora sp. NPDC002965
CCGGGGGGGCCGGCCCCCCCCCCTCTCCGGTGGCGCCCCGGGGGGGGCCCCCCCGCGCCGCCCCCCCCCCGCCGGGGGGGGGGCGCCCCGGGGGCCGCCCCCCCCCCTACCGGGCCCGGTCCCGCACCAACTGGCTCGGCCTGGAGCTGCTCGCCGACCGGTACTGGCGGGTCCGGCCGCTCGGCGCCGACCTGGCCGGCGGCTACACCGGTGCCGCGCTCTTCCTCGCCCAACTCGCCGCGCTCACCGGCTCCGACCGCTACGCCGAGGTCGCCCGTCAGGCCCTCACACCCGTGCCCGGCCTGCTCGAATCCCTCGCCGCCCACCCCGACCTCCCGGCCGCCGTCGGCTCCGGCGGCTTCGCCGGCCTCGGCGGCATCGCCTACGCGCTCACCGAGATCGCCCGTATCCTCGACGACCCCCTGGTCGGGCAGTGGACCGGCCCGGCGGTGGCACTCGCCGCGTCCGCGATCGAACGCGAGAGCGACCCGGGCGTGCACAGCGGCACCGCCGGCGGCGTCGCCGCCCTGCTCGCGGTGCACGCCCGCACCGCCGGTACGCCCGGCACCGACGCCCTCGCCGCACAGACCACCGCCGCACAGGCCACCGCCGCACAGGCCACGGCCGCGCTGCGCGCCGCCGCCCTCGGCGCCGAGCGGCTCGTGGACGGACCCGTGCCGCCCGCCACCGGATTCGCGCACGGCACGGCCGGCACGGGCTGGGCCCTGCTCCGGTACGCCGAGGCCATCGGCGAGGCGGTCGACGGGCCGCACCACCGGGCCGGGCTGGCCGCCCTGCACGCCGCCACCTCCGCCCGCTCCCGGGAGGGTTCCTGGTGCCGGGGCCGGGCCGGTGTCGCGCTCGCCGTGGTCGACAGCCCGCTCGCGCTCGCCGACCGCCGGCTCGCCGAGTGGGCCCAGCGCGCCGTCCGGAACACCGCCCGCGCCATACCGATCGCCGACCACAGCCTCTGCCACGGCGAACTCGGCGTCCTGGAACTGCTCGGCCGGCACGGCCCCGCGTCCGGCCGGACGCCGTGGGTCCGCCGGGCCGGGGCGCTACTGGCCGGAATCGACCACGACGGGGCCCGCTGCGGCACCCCCGACCACGTCCCGCATCCCGGCCTGCTCACCGGCCTGGCCGGGATCGGCCACGGCCTGCTCCGCCTCGGCTTCCCCGACCTCGTGCCGCCCGCCCTGCTGCTCCGCTCCGGCGGGCCTCCCACGCTCCGCCGACCACGCCCTCCGACCGTTCCCGGAACCCGACCCGACCCGACCTGACCCGACCTGACCCGATCCGCGCGGGCCTCCGCCCGCCCCGCACACGCCCGTTCGCCGCACTCCGTGTGCGGCCGGACGGACCGCACCGCCCGCCCTGTCCGCCGACCCCTTCCGCCCCTGTCGAACCGGCGCCACCCCCGCACTGTCCGCACCGACCGCGAAGGAGCACCACCCGATGCACACCAACGACCAGCAGCCGAACCGGAACCAGCCCGTCGCCCGCCCCGGTGACGCGGCCGACCACCCGGCCGGCGAGATCCGGCTGCGCACCGGCGGCGGCCTGGGCCTGCGTTCGCAGCTGCTCGCCGGCACCGGCGGCGTCGTCCCGCCGATCTTCGAGTTCCCGACCATGACCACCCCGTTCTAGCAGTCCCTCCCCGGCCCTGACACGGCCGGACGGTCCACCGCCGGGGTACGGGCAGCCCCCCCCCGGTGGTCCCCCCCCCAACCCCCCGCCGCCCCCCGCC
>NZ_JBEXNT010000302.1:0-1704 GCF_040611255.1 Kitasatospora sp. NPDC002965
GACGTCCTCACCACCGGCATCGCCGTCGCCCAGCCCGACGTCTCCCACGCGGGCGGCATCTCCGAGGTCCGCCGCATCGCCGCCCTCGCCGAGACGCACGACGTCGCGATGGCCCCGCACTGCCCCCTCGGCCCGATCGCCCTCGCCGCGAGCATCCAACTCGGCTTCGCCATACCCAACTTCCTCATCCAGGAACAGAGCGTCGGCATCCACTACAACCAGGGCGGCGACGTCCTCGACTACCTCCTCGACACGGCACCCCTACGCTTCACCGACGGACACGCCGCACTCCCCACAGCCCCCGGCCTCGGGATCGAGATCGACGAAGCCGCCGTCCGCCGAGCCGCCGAGCGCGGGCACCGCTGGCGCAGCCCCGTCTGGTACCACGAGGACGGCGGGTTCGCGGAATGGTGAACCAGCTCCCGGTGAACCCGACTCCCCTCACCGCCACCACCGACCCCCGCAACGGTGGCCGGTGGACCAGCCTGCGGGGCGGCGGACGCGAGTGGCTCTGGCACCGCCACTGCCCCGCCCGCGACACCGTCCGACCCGGCGACGCCTTCGTCGACGCCGGCGGTCTGGAGGAGTGCCTCCCCACCGTCCGCGGCACCCCCGACCACGGCGACGCCTGGTCCCGGCCCTGGCGGCGCGACGGCGACACCGACGTGCTCGACCATCCCGACTTCGTCCTGCGCCGCAGCCTGCGGCAGGACCGGACGGGGGCCCTGCGCGCCTCCTACCGCCTGTCGGCGGACCCCGGGTACCGCTTCCTCTGGGCGGCCCACGCGCTGCTCGACGTCGGGCCCGGAGCCCGGCTCGTCGCACCCGCGGGAACGGCCACCCGGGTCTTCCCCGAGGCCGCGCCCCTGATCGACCGACCGTGGCCCGCGAACGCCCCGCACCTCACCGGGCGCTGGCCCGCACCGCTCGGACTGCCCCTGGACCGCCTCGGCCCCGATGACGGCACCGCCGTCGGCGCCGTCCTCACCGACTGCGCGGACGTGTCGGTCGTCGACGGCCGGGACACCCTGCGCCTCGTCCTCCGGGCCGATGCCGACGTCCCGGTGTCCGTCGCGCTGTGGCGCAACCTCGGCGGCTACCCGGCCACCGGCCCCTACCGCAGCATCGGTGTCGAACCCATGCTCGGGGCCGTCTTCGACCTCGCAGAGGCGGGCCGAGGTGACGCGGCCGTCGTCCCCGCCGCCGGCGACCTGCGCTGGGAGCTGACCGTCACCGCCGGCCGCACACCCTCCCCGTCCCGTGAAGGCACTCCATGAGACCCGCCGAACTGCCGTACCGCACCCTCGTCATCGTCCGCGGCACCGACCGCGACGCCGCCCTGCGCACCGTACTCACCCTCGCCGAAGAGGGCCTCACCGCAAGCGAGGTGTCCCTCACCACCACCGACGCCCTCTGGGTGATCGAACAGGCCCGCCGCGAACTCGGACCCGACGCCGACCTCGGCGCCGGCACCGTCCTGACCACCGACGACGCCGCCCGCGCCACCGACGCCGGCGCCGGCTTCCTTGTCACCCCCGGCCTCGTCACCGACCTCCCCCACGGCCCCGGACACCCACCCGTCCTCATGGGCGCCCTCACACCCGGCGAGATCATGGCCGCCACCCGACACGGCGCCCTCGCCGTCAAACTCTTCCCCGCCTCCCACGGCGGACCCGCCTACCTGACCGCACTCCGCGCACCCTT
>NZ_JBEXNT010000303.1:0-1665 GCF_040611255.1 Kitasatospora sp. NPDC002965
ACGGCCACCGCCTGACGCGTCAGAACCACCAGACGGACACCCTCACGGGACTCGTCCGCGAACCACCCCTGAACGGCCGCCAGCGCCACGGCCAGGTCCCCCTCCGCACGCAGCACCTCCCAGGCGGACTCGTCGGAGGCACCCGCCGTCGACACGGGCCATTCGACGGCGAAGAGGGTGTCCCGGCCGACGGCGGGTACGGCCCCCAGCTGCTCGGCCCGGACCGGCCGGGTGATCAGCGAGGCGACCGAGACCACGGGTCGGCCCTCGGGGTCGGTGGCCTCCAGGGCGTAGGTGTCCGGCCCGGTGGCGGTGACCCGCACCCGCAGCTCGGTCGCGGCCGAGGCGTGCAGGGTGACGCCCCGGTAGGCGAAGGGCAGCCGGCGGACGCCGGCACCGCTCGGGTCTCCGTCCGTGCCGCCGTCCGTGCCGCCGTCGAGGGCGGGAAGCTGGGCGGCCGCGTCCAGCAGGGCGGGGTGCAGCCCGAACCGGGCGGCGTCGGCGGTGAGCTGCTCCGGGAGGGCGGCCGTCGCGTAGAGCGTCGACCCCTCCCGCCAGACCTCCAGCAGACCCCGGAAGGCCGGCCCGTAGTCCAGACCGACGGCGGCCAGCAGCGCGTACGCCTCTTCCGGGGCGATGCGCTCGGCGGTGTCGGCGGGCGGCCAGGCGAAGAGCTCGGCGGCGACGGGCGCGGTGGAGAGCAGGCCGCTCGCGTGGCGGGTCCAGTCGCCGGAGGCTCCGGAGTGCGCCGACCGGTCGGCGGCGGAATCCGCCGACCGGTCGGCGTGGTCGCCGCCGCCTGCCGGCGGGGCGGGACGCGAGTGGACGGTGACGGACCGCAGGCCGTTGCCGTCCGGCTCGCCCACGGCCACCTGGAGCTGGAGCGCGCCGCGCTCGGGCAGGACGAGCGGGGCCTCGACGACCAGTTCGTCGAGCGCACTCGCCCCCACCTCGTCGCCGGCGCGGATCGCCAGCTCGACCAGGGCCGCGCCCGGGGCGAGCACCGTCCCGAGGGCGACGTGGTCGGCGAGCCACGGGTGGGTGGCCAGCGACAGGCTGCCCGTGAGCAGCAGGCCGGTGGTGTCGGCCGGGGCGACGACCGCGCCGAGCACGGGGTGCTCGACGGCAGCCAGGCCGAGGCCGCCGGCGTCACCGGTACGGGTCGCGGGCTCCAACCAGTAACGACGCCGCTGGAACGGATACGTCGGCAGATCCACCCGCGGACGCCGCCCACCACCGAACAACGCCGCCCAATCCACCCGATGACCCTGCACATGAATCCGCGCCAACGCCGCCACCGCCGTCCGCGACTCCCCACGATCCCGCCGCAACACCGCAGCCGTCACCGGCCCCTCAAGAACCCCCTCCACCAACGACGCCAGAGTCCCGTCCGGACCCAACTCCACGAACGTCGACACACCCTCCGCCGACAACGACCCCACCACATCCGCGAAACGCACCGCCTCACGAACCTGACGCACCCAATACCCCGGATCCGCCAACTCCCCACCCGAAGCAACCCGCCCCGTCACATTCGACACCACCGGAATCAACGGCGCACGGAACTCCAACCCCTCCGCCACCACCCGGAACTCCTCCAACATCCCATCCAGATGCCACGAATGAAACGCATGACTCACCCGCAACCGCCGCGACCGACGACCC
>NZ_JBEXNT010000304.1:0-1631 GCF_040611255.1 Kitasatospora sp. NPDC002965
ACCACCGGGAGAACGACCTCGTGCTCCTCGAAGCGGGTCATGGCGAGAGGGTCCGCCAGGAGCACGCTGGTGTCGAGAACGTACGTGCGCCGGTCGCACTTGCGGGAGCGGGCCGGTTGCGGGAACCGGATGCCGCGGTCTTCGCTGCTCATGAGACGTCTCCTTGCCAACGGTGCCGATGCCGGTGCCGGTGTCGTGCGCTCGGAGCGGGAGTCACGGCCCGATCGACGGGTCGGACGGCTCGCGGTCCGGCACGGCGGGTGATCCTTCACGGGGTCGCGGTGGACGCCGAATCGACGAGGTGTCCCGCGATCGACGTCCGGGCGCCGCCCGTGGTCGCAGGAGCATGCGGGAAACCTCGGTGGACGGGGCCGGCGGAAAATGCCGACCGGTACGACGTTCTTTTCCGGGCGATCTCCCTCCGCGGGTGTGAGGAGTGGGATTCCGAGGATTCCGAAGGCACCTGGCCAGTGGCGAAACGGCGTCTGACGAATACCGGAAGAAAGTCCGACGGTCCACCGTGGGTGGCGATTGAGGCGGGTGTTCGTAGAAGATCGGTCTGTCCGGAAGAAATCCGGGATGAGGGTCACCGGTAATCGACGGGCGCTTCGTTGAGAGCACGATAACCAGTGAGGCGCGCCGCCGGAATGTGAGGTGGATCACAGTGTGGTCCGGTTCGCTCGCGGTAAGGCTGTTCTCCTGCGGTGTCGAGCGCAGTGTGCGTGGGCGGGGTGGTGTCGAGGTCTTCCCGGCGGGTCGGGCCCGGTCCGCCGGGCGAAGGGGGTGACCGGCGCGCCGGGGTGGGTGTTCTTCACTCTCGTTCCGGAAAAGCTGCGTGCCGGGAACATTTCGGTGGGGCGCTCGGTTTGACGTTCGGTCATGCCCTTGACCGCGATCCCTGGAGTGCTCTTGCCTGAAACGTCGTCCACCGTCGCGACCGTTCTCCCGTCCCTCGTCGCTCAGGCGGACCGTCTGGTCGAGCTCGGGGTGCACGAGCTCGCGGGACTGTCCGCCGACGAGGTCCGCGCCTTCGCGGCGAACGCCTCCGGCGCGGACGGCGGCGCCCTGCTCGCCGTCCACCCGGACCGCGCCCCGGCCTCGGCCCTCGCACCCTTGCTGCGACGCGAGGGCAAGCCCGGTTTCGTCGTCGTCGACATGCCCGACGTCGACGACTTCGCTCCCCGGGCGGTGGAACTGCCCGACACCCCGCTCTACCTCGTCACCGACCCCTCCCGTGGCGACGACATGGCCAACTGGAGTCCGGAGGAGGCGCTGCCCGCCCTCACCGAGCAGGGCCGCACGCCCTTCCTGCTCACCGAGGGCATCCACTGGGTGCTCCAGCAGCCGGCGATCCTCGAACGCAACCGCTGCTTCATGACCATCGGCTCCCGCCTGCGCAAGCCGAACGGTGCCCTGGACGCCCGCACCCCGGCGATCTGGATCAGCAACGGCACCGGGCGGGACGGCCGGGAGCGGCGCAACGCGCCGAAGGTCGGCTGGTGCTGGTGGGGCAACCGCCACACCTGGCTCGGCTTCGCCTCCGCCACCGGCCGGGGGCTGTAGTCCGGCAGACGGTGCGGCTGACGTGCCACCCCGGCGGCGCAGGCCCGGCACGTGCGGGCGTGCCGGGC
>NZ_JBEXNT010000305.1:0-1543 GCF_040611255.1 Kitasatospora sp. NPDC002965
TGCAGGTCGGAACTTACCCGACAAGGAATTTCGCTACCTTAGGATGGTTATAGTTACCACCGCCGTTTACTGGCGCTTAAGTTCTCAGCTTCGCCCGGACGAATCCAAGCTAACCGGTCCCCTTAACGTTCCAGCACCGGGCAGGCGTCAGTCCGTATACATCGCCTTACGGCTTCGCACGGACCTGTGTTTTTAGTAAACAGTCGCTTCTCGCTGGTCTCTGCGGCCACCCCCAGCTCTGGCAGCAAGTGCCGTCACCAGGAATGGCCCCCCTTCTCCCGAAGTTACGGGGGCATTTTGCCGAGTTCCTTAACCATAGTTCACCCGAACGCCTCGGTATTCTCTACCTGACCACCTGAGTCGGTTTGGGGTACGGGCCGCCATGAAACTCGCTAGAGGCTTTTCTCGACAGCATAGGATCATCCACTTCACCACAATCGGCTCGGCATCAGGTCTCAGCCTTAATGAGTGACGGATTTGCCTATCACTCGGCCTACACCCTTACCCCGGGACAACCACCGCCCGGGCTGGACTACCTTCCTGCGTCACCCCATCGCTCACCTAATACAGACTTGGTTCAGCGGCTCCACCACGTCCCTTTGTCCGAAGACTCCGGGCCGGCTTCACGGCTTTAGCATCACCTGGTTCAGCGTTGGCGCTTCAAAGCGGGTACGGGAATATCAACCCGTTGTCCATCGACTACGCCTGTCGGCCTCGCCTTAGGTCCCGACTTACCCTGGGCAGATCAGCTTGACCCAGGAACCCTTGGTCAATCGGCGCAAGAGTTTCTCACTCTTGTATCGCTACTCATGCCTGCATTCTCACTCGTGTACCGTCCACGACTGGTTTCCACCGCCGCTTCACCCGGCACACGACGCTCCCCTACCCATCACAGCAGGCGTTGGCCCTATATGCTGCAATGACACGACTTCGGTGATGTGCTTGAGCCCCGCTACATTGTCGGCGCGGAATCACTTGACCAGTGAGCTATTACGCACTCTTTCAAGGGTGGCTGCTTCTAAGCCAACCTCCTGGTTGTCTCTGCGACTCCACATCCTTTCCCACTTAGCACACGCTTAGGGACCTTAGTCGGTGTTCTGGGCTGTTTCCCTCTCGACCATGGAGCTTATCCCCCACAGTCTCACTGCCACGCTCTCACTTACCGGCATTCGGAGTTTGGCTAAGGTCAGTAACCCGGTGAGGCCCATCGCCTATCCAGTGCTCTACCTCCGGCAAGAAACACGTGACGCTGCACCTAAATGCATTTCGGGGAGAACCAGCTATCACGGAGTTTGATTGGCCTTTCACCCCTAACCACAGGTCATCCCCCAGGTTTTCAACCCTGGTGGGTTCGGTCCTCCACGAAGTCTTACCTCCGCTTCAACCTGCCCATGGCTAGATCACTCCGCTTCGGGTCTTGGGCATGCAACTCAAACGCCCTATTCGGACTCGCTTTCGCTACGGCTACCCCACACGGGTTAACCTCGCTACACACCGCAAACTCGCAGGCTCATTCTTCAAAAGGCACGCAGTCACGGCCCAC
>NZ_JBEXNT010000306.1:0-1515 GCF_040611255.1 Kitasatospora sp. NPDC002965
GCGCCGCCTGGTCCAGACTCGCCTGCCAGAGCGCGAAGTCCGCGTACTGGACCGGAAGTTCGGCGAACTCCGGGGCCCGGCCCGCCAGCCGCGCGAGGTAGCCGGCCTGGAGGTCGGCGATCAGCGGCCCCCGGGAGGCCTCGTCGCCGGCGATGTGGTGCAGGGCGACGACGAGCGTCGCGGCACCGGTGGGCTCCCTCAGCAGGGTGGCCCGCAGCGGCGGTTCGGCGGTCGGGTCGAAGCGGTGCGCGAGCGCGGCGGCGATCTCCCGGTCGACCTGGTCGGCCGGGACGTCGAGGACGGTCAGCGGCACGGCCTCGGCCGCCTCGGCCGGGGTCAGCACCCGCTGGTACGGCTCCCCGTCCCGCTCGCCGACGACGGTGCGCAGGCTCTCGTGCCGGGCCGTCAGGTCGGCCAGCGCCGCCGCGAGCGCGGCCACGTCGGGGGTCCCGTCGATCCGGGCGACGAAGGGGATGGTGTAGGTCGCGCTCGGGCCCTCGACCTGGTACTGGAACCAGAGGCCGCGCTGCGCCGCGGAGAGCGGGAGCGGCTCGGGGCGCGGTCCGGCCGTCAGCGCGGGGCGCTCGACGGCGTTCCGGCCCGCCAGGCGGGCGGCGAGCGCGGCCGGGGTGGGCGCCTCGAAGACGTCCCGGATGGCCGCGTCGACGCCCAGCCGCCGCCGGATCCGGCCGGCGGCGCGGGCGGCGAGCAGCGAGTGGCCCCCGAGCGCGAAGAAGTCGTCGTCCGCACCCACGGCGGTCAGGCCGAGCACCTCGGCGAGGATGCCGCAGATCACGGCCTCGGCCGGGGTGGCCGGCAGCCGACCGGCCGTGACGGCCCGGTCCGGGGCGGGCAGTGCCCGGCGGTCGGTCTTGCCGTTGGCCGTCAGCGGCAGCACCTCCAGCACCACGACCACCGACGGGACCATGTACTCGGGCAGCACCGCCGCCACACCCCGGCGCAGCTCCTCGGGGGCGGGCGGCTCCGCCTCGGCGCCGGTGCCGTCCGCGGTTGCGTCCGTACCGCCGGTGCCCGTGACGTAGCCGACCAGCTGCTGTTGCCCGGGCACGTCCTCGCGGACCAGGACGACGGCCCGGCCGACGCCCGGCAGGGCGGCCAACGCGGCCTCCACCTCGCCGAGTTCGATCCGGAAGCCGCGCAGCTTCACCTGGTCGTCCACCCGGCCCAGGAAGTCCAGCAGCCCGTCGGCACGGCGCCGCACCAGGTCACCGGTGCGGTACATCCGCCCGCCGGCCGGGCCGTACGGGTCCGCCACGAAGCGGCCCGCGGTGAGGCCGGGCCGCCCGAGGTAGCCGCGGGCCAGCTGCTCACCCGCGAGGTACAGCTCGCCGGGCACACCGGTCGGCACCGGCTGGAGGGCACTGTCGAGGACCAGTGCGCGGACCTGCGGGAAGGGCACGCCGATGGCGGGGACGCCCCGGTGGTCGGCCGCCAGCTCCGCCGCCGTCGCCCACACCGTCACCTCCGTCGGCCCGTACACGTTCGTCACCCGAC
>NZ_JBEXNT010000307.1:0-1440 GCF_040611255.1 Kitasatospora sp. NPDC002965
CCTAGTAGTACTTCGTTAGGTTGATTTGATCTTGTGGTCGTGGCGGTGCATGCTGCGGTCTGTGGATCTTGGTGAGGTGGAGAAGCTTCGTGGAGATCTCGGTGACTTCGTGGCCGAGGTCTTCGCGTCCCTGGCGCGCAAGGATCAGCGCCGGCAGGGGGATTGCTATCTGCGCGGGCTGATGCTGGACGGGCGGCGCAAGTCGATCCAGCCGATGGCCGAGCGGCTGCCGGACGGGAACATGCAGGCCCTGCAGCAGTTCGTCAGCCAGTCGCCGTGGGACCACACGCCGGTGCTGCGGCAGATTGCGCGGAAGATGACCGCCGCGCTCGCGCCGGAGGCGTGGGTGATCGACGACACCTCGTTCCCGAAGGCCGGCGACCAGTCGGTGGCGACGTCCCGGCAGTACTGCGGGGCTCTGGGTAAACGCTCGCTCTGCCAGGTCGGGGTGAGCGTCCACGCCGTCACCGATCAGGCCTCCAGCCCGATGTCCTGGCGGTTGTTCGTGCCGCCGGAGTGGGGCGACCGTGACGATGTCCGCCGCCGTCGAACCGGCCTGCCACCGGAGGTCGGGCATGTCGAGAAGTGGCGCCTGGCGATCGACACGCTCGACGAGCTGACCGCCTGGGGACTCGATCCCCAGGTCGTGGTCGCCGACGCCGGATACGGCCAGTCCGCCGCCTTCCGCCATGCCCTGCGCTCCCGGGACCTGGACTACGTCGTGGCGGTGCGCGGCGACGAGACCGCGCACCGCCACGACGCCGAGCCAGAGGCGCCCGCCTACCGCGGCGCCGGGCGCAGGACACTGCCCCGCTACCGCACCGAGGCCATCGCCCTGCGCGAGCTCGCCACCGCCGGCGGGCGCCGGACGTTTCGGCAGGTCACGTGGCGTCAGGGCAGCCGCGGAGCGATGCGCTCACGGTTTCGGGTCCTGCAGGTGCGGCCCGCTGGGAAGATCCCCCGGACGCTCGCCGCCGCCGAGGCCGGCGGCGGCGCCGCGTGGGACGGCGTCCTGCCGACCGAGACCCTGCTGGTCGAATGGCCTCCTGGCGCGAGCGCACCCACCGACTACTGGCTCACCAACCTGCCACCCGACACCACAATTCGACGGCTCGTGCGCCTGGCCAAGATCCGCTGGCGCATCGAGCACGACTACCGCGAGATGAAGCACGGCCTGGGCCTGGACCACTTCGAGGGCCGCACCTGGCGCGGCTGGCACCACCACATCACCCTCGTCACCGCCGCCCACGCCTTCCTCACCCTCCGGCGCCTCGACCCAAAAGTCGAGACGCCGGCCTGACCTTCTACCGAGTCCTCGACGCCATCCAGGACCTGATACGGGCCTGGACCGGCGAATGCCCCACCTGCCACCGCGAGTTACCCACCAAACACCGACCAGGGCGCACCGGACCACGCCAGACCTAACGAAGTACTACTAGG
>NZ_JBEXNT010000308.1:0-1439 GCF_040611255.1 Kitasatospora sp. NPDC002965
TGGACGGCGGGACCCGCCCGGTCACCGTCCGGCGGGTGCTGTTCGACAACGGCCAGGAGGGCCTTCAGGTCACCGCCCGGCTCCACGTGGAGCCGCGCACCGGCGAACCCGGAGCGGCCGGACGCGGTCGGCGCCCACAAGAACGTGGCCGAAGGCGGGGGCGAGCCGGAGACCGGGCCGCTCGCAGGCGCGCGCCAGGCCCTCGGTCGGTCCTGCGGCGGGCTGCCTGTCGAAGCCGAACGAGGTCGGCGGGGAAGGTCACTCGCCGGAAACGCTCTGCGCCTGCCGTCCAGCGTCTACGCAAGCTCCAGGGGAACGCGACTCGCCATGGTGCTCGGCGCCGGGAACGCGAACACACTGCCCGCCGGGACCGACTCCTGACGCGCTTCCCGGACATGGGGACCGGCCATCTCCGATGTCAGGTCAGGCGGCTGCCGCAGCTGCCTCCAGCGACGAGGTTCGGCCCCTACGCCAAGAGCGCCAGGTTCGCCAGAGAAACACCGGCCAGGCAATCGCCGCCGCCAGACCGCCAACGGCAAATGCCGTCACCAGCAGGTAGGCGGATCCGCCTCCAGTGGCGAAGACACCGCCGGTGGCACCAGAGTCCAGTGCTGTCGACGTGTCGCCGACCCGCAACGAGTCCGGTCCGTCGTAAAGGAGGGCGTTCGTGTGCGTGGAAGTGCCATCCGCGGCCTTCCAGTCGCCGTAGAAGTCACAGGACCCGTGGGTGCAGACCTTCCGGGCGACAGTGAATGTCCCGCTGACTCCGCCGCCGCTCTGCGCCTGCCAGGCCGGCACGAGATCCGGAGCGGCCTTTGCAATGCCGAGGACGGCTATGAACGGCAGGCCGATCCAGAGGAATATCGACATGCGCCAGTGGCGCTTTACGGGGGCGTTGCTCATGATCGCGGAGCCTACGAGGTGGGCCGGGTTTCGTAGAACCCCTCCAGCCGTGAAAAGCCCCCTACAAGGCGCATTTTGCCCTCACTGTTCGTGGCGATGAGACCAACCTCACTCAGGCGCGTCGCCCCACCTTGTCGTAGTGGTCCGTCGGACGTCCACGCGGCCCCGGTCAGTGCCGCGCGCGGGCCTCCGGCGAGCCGTCCGCCGGCCACGGACCGCCGGTCGCACGGCAGTTGTGCCGGACCAGCGGCAGCCGACAGCCGGTGTGCTACCCAGCCGTCGCACCGGCCGCGGAGCGGTCGGGGCGTCCGGACGGCGATGCTCCGGCCGGGAGGCGGGGTGTGGTCGGCCTGCCGGTGCTGCTTGCCCCGTGGAGGGGTGAGCGGCCGGACCGCCCGGTCCGGTCCGGGCGGTGGACGCCAGGGCCTCACCGTCCGGACCGTCCCACCAGGATCATTGCGCTCGACGCCCGCAACGACGTCGCCCGGCGCTGACCCGTCTACGACCGTCGCCCTCAGTGGTGGACTCGGAAATTC
>NZ_JBEXNT010000309.1:0-1430 GCF_040611255.1 Kitasatospora sp. NPDC002965
CCGCCGCGCCGCCGAGCTGCACATGCTGCTGGACCTGGTGGCCCGCCAGCGTGCCGACTTCGGCCTGTCGCCCGCATACGACCTCGTGGAGAGTGTCCGGTGACCCGCCCCGGCACCGCCCCCGTCCCACCGCCGGAGGAGCGGGTCCCGTACGTGGCGCCGTTCCTGTCCGACCGGATCGCGGGCCTTCACCTGGAGCACCTGCGTACCTGTCAGGGTCTGACCGTCGAGGAGGTCGCCGACGAGGTGAGCGCCCGGTCGGCCCACCGGCCCGGCCCCGGCCACATCGACGCCCTCGAAGGAGGCACCAGCGTGGCGTTGCGCCGCGCGGCATCCGGCGGCGCCCTGGAGTCGTACCTGGCGGGCTACCGGCTCGGCGGCCGCGTTGCCCGCAGCGACTACTACACCGTCTTCGCGCCCGGCGCGGCCGGCCCGGACGAGTGCGTGGACAAGGGCCCGGGCTGGCCGCACCGCCTCCTGCTACTGGAGCAGCGCTCCGAGGAGATCCTCTACGCCGCCTCCACCGTGGTGCCGGTCGCGCTGCGCACCCGGGGTTACGACGACGTGCTGTGGGCGAAGGGCGTCTGTCGGCTGCCGCCGGGCCTGCCGACCCCGGCCACCGCGGCGCTGACCGGGGTCGGCTGCCAGCTGTGCCAGGTCTACCGGGCGGACTTGCTCACCGATCGGGACGTGGCCGGGGCCTGGGTGAGGGCGGTGCGCGCCGCCCAGCGCGCGGCGCTCACCGAGCGTCTCGCCCGCCCCGGTCCGCCGGTGACCGCCCTGCTGAACGAGACGCTGCTGCGGCCCTTCGCCGACACCGTCCACGCCCACGCGGACCAGATGGGCCACCTCGCGCACCTGGTCCGCACCACCCGCCTGACGGTGCGGTTCGTGTCGCTGGCCGGTGGCGCCACCGTGATCGAGGAAGCCGTGCGCCTGACCCCGCCCGGCACCCGCCGGCCGTGGACCGTGCGGCCCGGCTTCGCCGGCGCCCACTACGTGGTCGGTGTCCCGCTCGGCGTGGCCATGGCCGAGGAGCGGGCCCTGGACCCCGCGACAAGCCTTGGGCTGCTGGAGGACGCGGCCGCCGGCGCGGTCCACAAGCTGGGGTCGCTGTGATGAGCGGCCCGCCCGCTCCCTTCGCCAGCACCACCCTCACGGACAGCGACGTGCACGGGTCGGTCGTGCAGGCCCGCGACATCCACCGCCTCACCATCACCACCGCGACCGGGCCCGTGCGGCCGATGCCGTTCCAGCTCCCGCGACCGCGCCGCCTGGCCGACCGCACCGGGGACCGGCAGCTGCTGGCCGGCAGGCTCGGTGAGCGGGAGCCGCTGCCGGTCCTGCTGACCGGCGAGGGCGGCATCGGCAAGACCGCGCTGGCGCTGGCAGCCCTCCACGGCGCCGCCCGGCCGCCCGGCGGCGTGCTG
>NZ_JBEXNT010000310.1:0-1385 GCF_040611255.1 Kitasatospora sp. NPDC002965
GCCGTCAACGGGCTGACCCTCAACCAGGCCGTCGAGTCGCTCTCCACCGTCCCCGCCCGCCTGCTCGGCCTCGCCGACTCGGTCGGCACGCTGGAACCCGGCAAGAACGCCGACCTCGTGGTGCTCGACTCCGCCACCCACGACCTGGTCGCCGTCATGCGCCGCGGCGAGTGGATCACCGGGGCCGACCGCTTCGGCGTCGTCGAGTCTTCGATGTTCGGTCCCGTCGAGGGATCCGTCCGATCCGGCGGCGAGCGTCCGGATCGTCCCCGGAAGTAGCGTTGTTCTATGTTGATTTGAGTTCAAATTCCGGTGGGTAGCTGGCAGGATGCGTGGCATGAACTACCACGCCGCGGAAGACCGCTACGCCTCGATGACCTACCGCCGCACCGGACACAGCGGTGTGCAGCTGCCCGCGGTCTCGCTGGGGCTGTGGCACAACTTCGGTGACACCCAGCCGCTGGACGTGCAGCGCGCGGTGCTGCGCCGCGCCTTCGACCGGGGCATCACCCACTTCGACCTGGCGAACAACTACGGCCCGCCGTACGGGAGCGCCGAGCGCAACTTCGGCCACCTGTTCGCACAGGACTTCCGCCCGTACCGGGACGAGCTCTTCATCGCCTCCAAGGCGGGCTACGACATGTGGCCCGGCCCGTACGGGGACGGCGGCAGCCGCAAGTACCTGCTGGCCAGCCTGGACCAGTCGCTGGGCCGGACGGGCCTGGACTACGTGGACGTCTTCTACTCGCACCGCTACGACCCCGAGACCCCGCTGGAGGAGACGATGGGGGCGCTGGACCAGGCGGTGCGCTCCGGCCGCGCGCTGTACGCCGGCATCTCCAACTACCCGGCGGCCGAGCACCGGGAGGCGGCGGCGATCCTGCGCGACCTGGGCACGCCGCTGCTGCTGAACCAGGCCCGGTACTCCATCCTCGACCGCGCCCCGGAGGACGGCCTCCTGGCGGCGGTCGGCCACACCAGGACCGGTCTGATCGCCTACTCCCCCCTGGCACAGGGCCTCCTGACGGACCGCTACCTCGCGGGCGATGTGCCGACCGGCTCCCGGATGTCGGTCGGGCACTTCCTCAAGGAGCAGGCGCTGACCGCCGCCAAGCTGGAGCAGTTGCGCGCGCTGGACAAGGTCGCGGAGCGGCGCGGCCAGACGCTGGCGCAGCTGGCGCTGTCATGGGTGCTGCGCGACCCCCGGGTGGTGTCGGTGATCATCGGGGCGAGCAGCGTGGCCCAGCTCGACCAGAACATCGACGCGCTGGACGGCGTACCGCTGTCGGAGGAGGAGCTCGCCGAGATCGACCTGCTGAGCCGCTGACACGACGGAGAGGGGGGGGGGGGCGCGCCCCGCGGGGGGGGGGGGGGGGCGCCGCGCC
>NZ_JBEXNT010000311.1:0-1374 GCF_040611255.1 Kitasatospora sp. NPDC002965
GTGGGAGATGGCGCGGCCGGAGGTCATCAGGCCGAGTTCGCGGGGGCGGACGGTGGCCAGGCTGCCGAGGCTGTCGCGGTGCAGGACCTCGCCCTCGTGGAGCCAGCTGACGGTCTGCAGGCCCATGTGCGGGTGCGGCGGCACCTGCATGCCGGGCTCCTCCGCGATGTCGTCCGGCCCGTAGTGATCGACGAAGCACCACGCACCGACCATCCGGCGACCCATGTTCGGCAGCAGCCGGCGCACCACGGTGCTGCCGCCGAGCGCGGTCTCGCGCGGGGCCAGCAGTTCGTGGACCGGGCCGCCGGGGGTGGACTCGTGCCCGCCCCGGACGGCGGGCGCGGGAGCGGACGATGGGGCGGCGGGGTCGCGGACGGGTTCAGCCATGGTGGGCCGTTCTCCCTGGGTCGGGGCGCGGGAGGCGCCGGGGGTCGGACGGTGCCGAGGGCTCGGCGCTCGGTCAGTGCCGGGCGGCGGGCACGATGGGGGTGCCGGCGGAGACCGCGCGGGTGACGGGCGTCCGGTCGGCGATGTCGAGCAGCCGGGCACGCTGGGCGTCGTCGAGGTCGCCGACGAGGTCGATGCGCCGGGTGATGCGGACCGCCTTCTCGGGGCCCTTCTCGTAGCCGAGGTGCACGCGGACGGTCGTCAGCGGCCAGTCCTTGCGCTGGGCGTACATCCGCAGGGTGATCGCGGTGCACGAGCCGAGGGCGGAGAGGAGCAGGCCGACGGGGGTGGTGGCGGTGTCGGCGCCGCCGGCCGACTCCGGTTCGTCGGCGGCCAGGCGGTGGCGGCCGGAGCGGATGTCGACCCGGTAGTCGTCGCCGGTGCTGGTGGCCACGGCGGCGGCCGACCGGACGAACTCACCCGCGGTGGCGTCCGGGGTGCCGGCGGCCGGTGCGGCGGTCACAGGCCGAACCGCTCGTGCTGGGCGGACGGCACCAGGTCGGTGTACTCCGGGTGCTTGCCCAGCCAGCCGCGGATGAAGGGGCAGTACGGGAGCACGGCCAGCTCCCGGGCCCGGGCGTCGTCGAGGGCCGCGCGGGCGAGGGCACCGGCGAGGCCACGGCCGCCGAACCGCTCGTCGATCTCCGTGTGGATGAAGGCGATCTCGCCCTCGTAGCGGTGGTACTCGGCGAAGCCGGCGAGTTCGCCGTCGGCGGTGATTTCGTAGCGGGACTTCTCGGGGTTGTCGGCGACACTGGTGGTCGACATCGTTCCTCCTGGGCTCGCTCAGTGGTCGATGCATCTAATTTATCATTCAACTAATAGTGGATCAACACCCTTGGGTAGCGGCAACGCCAACGGCAACGGCCGGCCACCGCGGGGGTCCGGTGGCCGGCCGTGCGCCGGCGCGAGCCCGCGGGGACGGGG
>NZ_JBEXNT010000312.1:0-1315 GCF_040611255.1 Kitasatospora sp. NPDC002965
CCCCGCGCGGACTGGAACCTCCTGGACGTCGACCTGCTGCGCTGGCAGGGCGCCGGCATTCCCGACAAAGGCTTCCTCACCGATCTGGGCGAGGTCCGCTCGATCATGGAGCCGGCCGCCGCCCGCCTCGCCGCCGAACGCCGTGACGAAGCCGACCTCGCCCACCTCGCCCACGCCCTGGAACGCATGGCCGAAGCCGGCCACGACACCGACGCCGCCGTGGAGGCGGACCTGGCCTTCCACCGCGCCCTGCTCACCGCCACCCACAACGAACTGCTCACCCGCATGGAAGTGGTGATCGAGGCCGGCCTGCGGGTGCGCGACCACCTCGTCCACAGCACCGGGCACTGGACCGACCCCGTACCCGCCCACCGCGCGGTGCTCGACGCCCTCCGCGACCGCGACCCGCAGGCCGCCGAGCAGGCCGTCCGGGACCTGCTCGCCCAGGCCACCACCGATCTCGACCTGATCCACCCGGGAGAGACGCCATGAAGATCACAGCCCTGGAGACGTTCCTCGTCGCCCCCCGCTGGCTGTTCCTGCGCATCGCCACCGACGAGGGCATCACCGGCTGGGGCGAACCCGTCGTCGAGGGCCGCGCCGAGACCGTCCGCGCCGCCGTCGGCGAACTCGCCGACCACCTCCTCGGCCAGGACCCCCTCCGGATCGAACACCACTGGCAGGTGCTCACCAAAGGCGGCTTCTACCGCGGCGGCCCCGTCCTGTCCAGCGCCGTCGCCGGCATCGACCAGGCCCTGTGGGACATCAAGGGCAAGACCCACGGCGTCCCCGTCCACCAACTGCTCGGCGGCCCCGTCCGCGACCGGCTGCGGATGTACGCGTGGATCGGCGGGGACAGCCCCGCCCACGTCGCCGAACTCGCCCGCGAACAGATCGAGGCCGGGTTCACCGCCGTCAAGATGAACGGATCCGCGCAACTGCGGCCCATCGACACCCCCGCCCGCACCCGGGAGATCATCGACCGCGTCACCGCCGTCCGCGAAGCCATCGGCGACGAGCACGACGTCGCGATCGACTTCCACGGCCGGCTGTCGACCGCGATGTCCCGGCGCGTCCTGCCCCTGCTGGAACCGCTCCACCCACTGTTCGTGGAAGAGCCCGTCCTGCCCGAACACGCCCGCGACCTGCGCCCGCTCGTCGACTCCACCACCGTGCCGCTCGCCTGCGGCGAACGGCTCTACTCCCGCTGGGACTTCCGCGACGTCCTCACCACCGGCATCGCCGTCGCCCAGCCCGACGTCTCCCACGCGGGCGGCATCTCCGAGGTCCGCCGCATCGCCGCCCTCGCCGAGAC
>NZ_JBEXNT010000313.1:0-1308 GCF_040611255.1 Kitasatospora sp. NPDC002965
GCGGGTACGACCTGGTCGCGATGGTGCGGGTGCGGCGACACGACGACCTCGCCGAGGTGATCCCCGGCCGGCTCAACAAGGTGGTGGACGCCGTCGTGCACGCGGCGGGCGTCAGCCGGGACGTGCCGCTGGCCGCCGAGGACGCGGACCACCTGCGCGCCGTGGCGGCCGGCAAGGTCGACGGCGCGGTGCACCTCGACGCGCTGCTGCCGGACGTGCCGCTGATCGTCTTCTCCTCGATCGCGGGTGTCTGGGGAAGCGCGGAGCAGGCCGCCTACGCGGCGGCGAACGCGGCGCTGGACGCGCTCGTCGAGCGGCGCCGGGCGCAGGGCCGGCCCGGGACGGCGATCGCCTGGGGGCCGTGGGCCCGGATCGGCATGGCGGCCGACGACGAGGTCGCCGACCGGCTCCGGTTGCGCGGGCTCACCCCGATGGCGCCGGACCGGGCGCTGGACGCGCTCGGCGTGGCGGTCGGCGCCGGCGACGCGTCGGTCACCGTGGCCGACGTGGACTGGGCGCGCTTCGTCCCCGTGTTCTCCACCGCGCGGCCCCGGCCGCTGCTCACCGGCCTGGCCGCCGACCCGCTCACGGACGGACGGCCCGGCGCGGTCCCCGCCCGCGGGGACGTGGCCGGGCAGCTGGCCGCCCGGCTGGCCGAGGCCGCCCCGGCGGAGCGGGAGCGGATCCTGCTGCGGCTGGTCCGGGACGAGGCGGCGGCCGTGCTCGGCCACGCGTCGGGCGCCGCGGTGGCGCCGGAACGGGCCTTCAACGAGCTCGGCTTCGACTCGCTCACCGCCGTCCAGCTGCGCGACCAGCTGATCGCCGCCACCGGACTGCCGCTCTCGCCGACGCTCGTCTTCGACTACCCGAACGCCGAACGGCTCGCGGGCCACCTCGGGGAGTCCCTCGCGCCCGTGCCGGAGACGGTGGACCTGCCCGACGAGGAGATCCGGCGGGCGCTCGCAGCGATCCCGGTCGAGCGGCTGCGGGAGTCCGGGCTGCTGCCCAGGCTGCTGCGGCTGGCGCCGGTGGAACCGGCCCCGACGCTTCCGGGGCCGGGCGCGCCCGCCGAGGACCTCGACGCGATGGACGTCGAGGAGCTCATGCGGCTCGCGCTCGGCTCCGCCGCCCCCGACGAGGACTGACGCCCCGGCGCCCGTACCCGCAACCCCCGCCCCCTGCCCGGGGGACCCCGCCCGGGGGGGGGCGGCCCCCCCCCGGGCCCCCCCCCCGGCGCCCCCCCGCCCCGCCCGCCCGCCGGCCCCCGCCCCCGGGGCCCAGCCCCCGCGCGGGGGCCCCCGGGCCCCC
>NZ_JBEXNT010000314.1:0-1269 GCF_040611255.1 Kitasatospora sp. NPDC002965
GCGCCGCCTGGTCCAGACTCGCCTGCCAGAGCGCGAAGTCCGCGTACTGGACCGGAAGTTCGGCGAACTCCGGGGCCCGGCCCGCCAGCCGCGCGGCGTAGCCGGCCTGGAGGTCCGCCATCAGCGGGGCGAACGAGGCCTCGTCGGCCGCGATGTGGTGCAGCAGCAGCACCAGGACGCGGGCACCGTCGGGGGCGCACAGCAGGGTGGCCCGCAGGGGCGGTTCGACGGCCAGGTCGAAGGGCCGGGCCGCCTCCGCCCGGGCGGCCTCGACGAGGTCGCCCGGGACGTCGCGGACGGTCAGCGGCGCGGCCTCGGCCGCCTCGGCCGGGGTCAGCACCCGCTGGTACGGCTCGCCGTCCAGGACCTCGAAGACGGTGCGCAGGCTCTCGTGCCGGGCCGTCAGGTCGGCGACGGCCGCCGCGAGCGCGGCGGTGTCCGGGCCGCGGCCGTCCGCACCGTCGATCCGCAGGGCCAGCGGCAGGTGGTACGCCGTCCCGGGCCCTTCCAGCTGGTCCAGGAACCAGAGCCGGCGCTGCCCGGCGGAGAGCGGCAGGCGCCCGGGGCGCGGTCCGGCCGTCAGCGCGGGGCGCTCGACGGCGGTCCGGCCCGCCAGGCGGGCGGCGAGCGCGGCCGGGGTGGGCGCCTCGAAGACGTCCCGGACGTCCACCGGGACGCCGAGCGCGGCCCGGATCCTGGCGGCGGCGCGGGCGGCGAGCAGCGAGTGCCCTCCCAGGGCGAAGAAGCCGTCCTCGACACCCGCCCCGGCCAGGCCGAGCACCTCGGCGAAGGCCGCGCAGACGGCGTGCTCGGCGGGGGTGGCCGGGGGCCGCCCGACGACGGCCGGCTGCGCGGGGGCGGGCAGTGCCCGGCGGTCGGTCTTGCCGTTGGCCGTCAGCGGCAGCACCTCCAGCGGCACGACCACCGACGGGACCATGTACTCGGGCAGCACCGCCGCCGCACTCCGGCGCAGCTCCTCGGGATCGGCCGTCCCGGTGACGTAGCCGACCAGCTGCCGGCGGCCCGGCACGTCCTCGCGGACCAGCGCGACGGCCCGGCCGACGCCCGGCAGGGCGGCCAACGCGGCCTCCACCTCGCCGAGTTCGATCCGGAAGCCACGCAGCTTCACCTGGTCGTCCACCCGGCCCAGGAACTGCAACCGCCCGTCGGCCGCCCGCCGGGCGAGGTCGCCCGTGCGGTACATCCGGCTGCCCGGCGGACCGTACGGGTCGGCGGTGAACCGCTCGGCGGTCAGCGCCGCCCGGTTCA
>NZ_JBEXNT010000315.1:0-1233 GCF_040611255.1 Kitasatospora sp. NPDC002965
CCCGCAAGGTCTTCCAGGCCGCGGACCCGACCCACGCCGTTCCCGGCGGCCGTCAGGGCGACTTGGGGTTGTTAAGATACTTCACAGTTCGGTGCTCTGTCTTAGTATATAAACCCACACTCTGTAACTTTCTAAAGGCGGAGCCAAGAGAAGGTGCTTTATCGGTCACAATTGCTTTCGGCTCACCAAACTGTTTATGGAGTCGTTTTAAGAAAGCATAGGCTGCTTGCGTATCCCGTTTCTTTCGTAACCAGATATCTAAGGTTAAGCCGTCCGCATCAATTGCACGATAAAGATAATGCCAACGTCCCTTAATTTTGATATAGGTTTCGTCCATTTTCCATGAATAGAAGGATTGTCTATTTTTCTTCTTCCAAAGATAATAGAGGACTTTGCTGTACTCTTGCACCCAACGATAAATCGTAGTATGACAAACATTTATTCCACGATCATATAACAATTCCTGAACTTCACGATAGCTTAGATTGTAACGCAGGTAGTAACCAACAGCGACAATAATGACGTCTTTTTTGAATTGTTTGCCTTTAAAATGATTCATTACTCTGTCCTCTCTGTCTTTTTTCTCAATTTTACACTAAAATAGATTTTTTGGAAAACTTTGCAACAGAACCAAAGAAATAATAAATTCTAGGCCCTTAAAAGAAAAAATCAAATTTTTAACAAAGGTTATTATTATTAAGGCGAAAAACCATTAAGCCGTTAAATGAAAATGCAAAGGGTTCATATACAATTATGTTAATTACGACCCGAATTGCTAGTTGATTATTTAGCCATGACTTGATACCCGATAGAATATCTTAAAGTCTCTGGTTCCAGTGATTTAGCTGATTTTAACAGTAAAGAATACGCTAAAAGTATCATCTCTAATTTCAATTGAAAACCTTGAGGCGAACGACTTTTACAACGCTCAGCTCCTAGATTTGTCAAAAAAGAGAAAACTCGCTCAATCACTTTTCTATGTTTTGAAAAATTAGGGAAAAGGATTTTCTTTTGCTTCATGTTCTTCCTGACAGGTGTAATTAGATCAATTCCTTTTAATTCCAGCCTATCATGCAGTGACTGACCTAGATATCCCATATCTCCAAGGACTGTTGGTGTCCCAAATTGACTCAACACTTCCTCGGTCATTGAACTATCAGCCATTGAAGCAGGAGTAATTGTGTAGTCTATGACATAGCCTGATTCACTGACTAAAGCATGACATTTACATCC
>NZ_JBEXNT010000316.1:0-1175 GCF_040611255.1 Kitasatospora sp. NPDC002965
CCCTACCGCCAGTCGTTCACCTACGACGTCACGGGCAACCGCACCGCCACCACCGACCACGACCCCACCGGCGACACCGCCAAGGACGTCACCAGCACCCACACCTACCCCGCCCCCGGCCAGCCCCGCCCCCACGCCCCCACCACCACCCAGACCAAAACCGGCAACGGCCCGACCGCCACCACCGGCTACACCTACGACCAGACCGGCAACACCCTCACCCGCCCCGACGAGGGCGGCAACACCCAGACCATGACCTGGGACCCTGACGGCCACCTCGCCACCGCCGCCACCAGTACCGGCACCTCCACCTACGTCTACGACGCCGACGGCAACCGCCTCCTGCGCCGCGACCCCGGCCGCACCACCCTCTACCTCGGCGGCACCGAACTCACCCTCAACACCACCACCGGCGACGTCACCGGCACCCGCTACTACCCCACCGCCGGCGGCCCCACCATCGTGCGGACCTCCGACGGCCGGCTCAGCTACGTCGCCTCCGACCACCACGGCACGGGAACGACGGCGATCGACGCCGCCACACTCACCGCGACCCGCCGCGCGTTCAAACCCTTCGGCGAGGAACGCGGCACCCAACCCGCCCCCGGCCAATGGCAGGGCGACAAGGGCTTCGTCGGCGGCACCCAGGACAAGGCCACCGGCCTCACCCACCTCGGCGCCCGCGAATACGACCCCAAGAACGGACGCTTCCTGTCCGTCGACCCGGTCATCGACGCAAGCGACCCCCAACAGCTCCAGGGCTACCTCTACGCCAACAACAGCCCCCTCACCTACACCGACCCCACCGGCCTGTGGTGGGGCTCCAGCATCGTCAAAAAGGCCGCCAACGCCGTCAGCAAGACCGTCGACGTCGTCAAGGAGAACTACAACACCATCTCCAACATCGGCCACACCGTCCTCGACGTGGCCGGCATGATCCCCGTCATCGGCGACGCCTGCGACATCATCAACGGCGTCTGGTACGCCGCCGAAGGCGACTGGAAGAACGCCGCACTCTCCCTCGTCGCCGTCGTCCCCGTCATCGGCAGCGCCGCCACCGCCGCCCGCATCGCCTCCAAAGTCGCCAACGCCGTCGACACCGTCACCGACGCCGCCAAAGCCATCGAACGCGGCAGCGGCGCCGCCCGCGGCGCCTCCAAATCCGTCCCCTCCTC
>NZ_JBEXNT010000317.1:0-1172 GCF_040611255.1 Kitasatospora sp. NPDC002965
ACGGCCACCGCCTGACGCGTCAGAACCACCAGACGGACACCCTCACGGGACTCGTCCGCGAACCACCCCTGAACGGCCGCCAGCGCCACGGCCAGATCCCCCTCCGCACGCAGCACCTCCCAGGCGGACTCGTCGGAGGCACCCGCCGTCGACGCGGGCCAGTCCAGCCGGAACAGCGCGTCGCGGTCGGCGCCGCCCGTCGGGGCGAGCTGCTCGGCGGAGACCAGGCGGGCCCGGAGTGCCTCCACCGAGGCCACCGGCGCGCCGGTCCCGTCCGCGAGCTCGATCGCGAGCACCTCCGGCTCGGTGTAGCGGAGCCGGACGCGCAGGGCACTCGCGCCCGTCGCGTGCAGCCGGACACCGGTGTAGGCGAACGGCAGCCGGCTCACTCCGGGCGGGCTGTCGACCAGCCGGTGGTGGACGGTGATGTGGACGGCGGCGTCCAGCAGGGCGGGGTGGAGGCCGTACCGTTCGGCCTCACCGGCCAGCGCGTCGGGCAGCGCGACCTCGGCGTAGAAGGTGTCGCCGTCCCGCCAGGCGGCGCGCAGGCCCTGGAACCCGGGCCCGTAGTCCAGCCCGGCGGCGGCCAGGTCCTGGTAGATCCCCTCGGTGTCCAGCGCCGTCGCACCCGGCGGCGGCCAGGCGTGCAGACCCTCCGCCGGTGCGGCCGGGCCGCTCAGCAGGGTGCCGGCGGCGTGCCGGGTCCACTCGGCCGAATCCGTCAACCGCTCCACCGGGTCGCCCGGTCCGGCCGGCGGGGCGGGGCGCGAGTGGACGGTGACGGACCGCAGGCCCGCCTCGTCCGGGTCACCGACGCTCACCCGGAGGTGGACGGCGCCGCGGTCCGGGACGAGGAGCGGGGCCTCGACGACCAGTTCGTCGAGCGCACTCGCCCCCACCTCGTCTCCCGCGCGGATCGCCAGCTCCAGCAGGGCGGTGCCGGGAAGGATCACCGTGCCCTGCACCGCGTGGTCGGCGAGCCACGGGTGGGTGGCCAGCGACAGGCTGCCGGTCAGCACCGCGCCCTCGCCGTCCGGCAGGCCGACGGCCGCCCGGAGCAGCGGGTGGCCTATCGGGGCCAGGCCGAGGCCGCCGGCGTCACCGGTACGGGTCGCGGGCTCCAACCAGTAACGACGCCGCTGGAACGGATACGTCGGCAGATCCACCCGCGG
>NZ_JBEXNT010000318.1:0-1110 GCF_040611255.1 Kitasatospora sp. NPDC002965
GCCCTTGAGGTACTTGGAGAAGATGTCCTTCGCGGCCTCGGCGTCCGGGCGCTCGATCTTGATCTTGACGTCCAGGCGGCCGGGCCGCAGGATCGCCGGGTCGATCATGTCCTCGCGGTTCGAGGCGCCGATGACGATGACGTTCTCCAGGCCCTCCACGCCGTCGATCTCGGCGAGCAGCTGCGGGACGATGGTGTTCTCCACGTCCGAGCTGACACCGGAACCTCGGGTGCGGAACAGCGACTCCATCTCGTCGAAGAAGACGATGACGGGGGTGCCCTCGCTCGCCTTCTCCCGGGCCCGCTGGAAGACCAGGCGGATCTGCCGCTCGGTCTCGCCGACGTACTTGTTGAGCAGCTCGGGGCCCTTGATGTTGAGGAAGTAGCTCTTCCCCTGGGGCCGGCCGGTGACCTCGGCGACCTTCTTGGCCAGCGAGTTCGCCACGGCCTTGGCGATCAGCGTCTTGCCGCAGCCGGGCGGGCCGTAGAGCAGCACGCCCTTGGGCGGGCGCAGCTCGTACTCCTTGAAGAGGTCGGCGTGCAGGTACGGCAGCTCGACCGCGTCCCGGATCAGTTCGATCTGGTTGGCGAGGCCGCCGATCTGGCGGTAGTCGATGTCCGGGACCTCTTCGAGGACGAGCTCCTCGACCTCGGACTTCGGCACGACCTCGTAGACGTAGCCGGAACGGGGTTCCAGCAGGAGGGCGTCCCCCGCCCGGAGGGTGATCTCGCGCAGCGGTTCGGCCAGGCGCACCACCCGCTCCTCGTCGGTGTGGCCGACGACCAGGGCCCGCTCGCCGTCCTCCAGGACCTCCTTGAGGGTGACCAGGTCGCCGATGCTCTCGAAGGCCATCGCGTCCACGATGTTGAGGGCCTCGTTGAGCATCACTTCCTGGCCGCGCCGCAGCTCGTCGAGCTCGACGTTGGGGCTGACGTTCACGCGGAGCTTGCGGCCACCGGTGAAGATGTCGGCGGTGCCGTCCTCGTTCTGGCTGAGGAAGACGCCGAATCCGGCCGGGGGCTGTGCCAGCCGGTCCACTTCCTCCTTGAGGGCCACGATCTGGTCGCGGGCCTCTCGCAGGGTGGAGGCGAGCCGTTCGTTCTGGGCGGT
>NZ_JBEXNT010000319.1:0-1097 GCF_040611255.1 Kitasatospora sp. NPDC002965
CGAGGCCGCCCGCACCCTGGCCACCGGCCGCGCCGCGCTGCCCCAGCGGGCCGCCCTGGTCGGCGCGGACCGCGACGCGCTGCGCGCCGAACTGGCCGCGCTGGCCGGGGGACTGCCCTCGGGCGGGGTGTTCGAGGGGCGGGCCGGCGCGCCGGGCACGGTCTTCGTCTTCCCCGGCCAGGGTTCGCAGTGGGCCGGCATGGCCGTCGAACTCCTCGACACCGCACCCGTCTTCGCCGAGCGGATGGCGCAGTGCGAGAAAGCCCTCGCCCCGCACGCCGACTGGTCGCTGACCGGGCTGCTGCGCGACGGCGACCCGCTGGACCGGGTCGAGGTGGTGCAGCCGGCGCTGTGGGCGGTGATGGTCTCGCTGGCCGCGCTGTGGCGTTCCCACGGCGTCGAGCCGGCCGCCGTGGTCGGCCACAGCCAGGGCGAGATCGCCGCCGCCGTCGTCGCCGGCGCGCTCTCCCTGGAGGACGGCGCCAAGGTGGTCGCGCTGCGCAGCCGGGCACTGCGCCGACTGGACGGCGCGGGCGGGATGGTCTCCGTGTCGGCCGCGCGGGACCGGGTCACCGAGCTGCTCGAACCGTACGGGCCGGAGCTCGCCGTGGCCGCGGTCAACGGCCCGCAGGCGGTGGTGGTGGCCGGCGTGCCGGAGCGGCTCGTCGCGCTGCTGGCCGACTGCGAGCGCGCCGGGGTGCGGGCCCGGCGGATCCCGGTGGCGTACGCGGCGCACTCCCCGCAGGTCGCCGAGGTGCGCGAGGAACTGCTGGCACACCTCGCCGAGGTGCGGCCCCGGCCCGCCGAGGTCCCGCTCTTCTCGACGGTCACCGGCGAGCGGATCGACGGCGCGCTCCTGGACGCCGCGTACTGGTACCGCAATCTGCGCGAGCCGGTCGTCTTCGACACCGCGACCTCGGCGCTGCTCGCGGCCGGTTACGAGCTGTTCGTCGAGGTGAGCCCGCACCCGGTACTGGTCGCGGCGGTCGACGGCTCGGCGCAGGCCGCCGGCCGGCCGGCCGCCGCCGTCCCGACCCTGCGGCGCGGGGAGGGCGGACCCGACCGCCTGCTGCGGGCGCTGGCCGAGGCCTGGGCGG
>NZ_JBEXNT010000320.1:0-1030 GCF_040611255.1 Kitasatospora sp. NPDC002965
GGCGAAGCTGAGAACTTAAGCGCCAGTAAACGGCGGTGGTAACTATAACCATCCTAAGGTAGCGAAATTCCTTGTCGGGTAAGTTCCGACCTGCACGAATGGCGTAACGACTTCTCGACTGTCTCAACCATAGGCCCGGTGAAATTGCATTACGAGTAAAGATGCTCGTTTCGCGCAGCAGGACGGAAAGACCCCGGGACCTTTACTATAGCTTGATATTGGTGTTCGGTTCGGCTTGTGTAGGATAGGTGGGAGACTTTGAAGCAGCAACGCCAGTTGTTGTGGAGTCGTCGTTGAAATACCACTCTGGTCGTGCTGGATGTCTAACCTGGGTCCGTGATCCGGATCAGGGACAGTGTCTGGTGGGTAGTTTAACTGGGGCGGTTGCCTCCTAAAGAGTAACGGAGGCGCCCAAAGGTTCCCTCAGCCTGGTTGGCAATCAGGTGTTGAGTGTAAGTGCACAAGGGAGCTTGACTGTGAGACTGACGGGTCGAGCAGGGACGAAAGTCGGGACTAGTGATCCGGCGGTGGCTTGTGGAAGCGCCGTCGCTCAACGGATAAAAGGTACCCCGGGGATAACAGGCTGATCTTCCCCAAGAGTCCATATCGACGGGATGGTTTGGCACCTCGATGTCGGCTCGTCGCATCCTGGGGCTGGAGTAGGTCCCAAGGGTTGGGCTGTTCGCCCATTAAAGCGGTACGCGAGCTGGGTTTAGAACGTCGTGAGACAGTTCGGTCCCTATCCGCTGTGCGCGTAGGAGTGTTGAGAAGGGCTGTCCCTAGTACGAGAGGACCGGGACGGACGAACCTCTGGTGTGCCAGTTGTCCTGCCAAGGGCATGGCTGGTTGGCTACGTTCGGGAGGGATAACCGCTGAAAGCATCTAAGCGGGAAGCCTGCTTCGAGATGAGCACTCCCACCTCCTTGAGAGGGTAAGGCTCCCAGTAGACGACTGGGTTGATAGGCCGGATATGGAAGCCCTGTGAGGGGTGGAGTTGACCGGTACTAATAGGCCGAGGGCTTGTCCTCAG